>JALSNT010000080.1 GCA_026986885.1 Desulfobulbaceae bacterium | reverse complement strand
CGCTCGCGGGCTGCCGGTACTGGACCCGCTTACCCTGCAGTCAAGCATCCCGAATATCTTTATCGGCGGCGACGCTGCCTTTGGTCCGGCAAATGTCATCACCGCCGTTGAGCACGGCCACCAGGCCGCAATCTCCATTGATCTTTTCTGCCGTGGCCGGGACCTGCGCGATCGTCCCCGGCCGAAATTCACCCTGGACGACCAGAAATTAGGCTTTCACGACTGGATCTACGACAGCCATGTGAGTGATGACCGGCGGCAGCCTGTTCCCCACGTGGCCAAGGCCAAAACCTTAAAGGACCGGCTGGTGGAGGTTGAACTCGGTTTTGACATCAAAACCGGAAAAAAGGAGGCCGAACGTTGTTTCAACTGTGACGTGCAGACCGTGTTTGCAACCTCGCTCTGCATCGAATGTGACGCCTGCGTCGATATCTGCCCGACCAACTGTATTAGTTTTATCGAAAATGATGACGAAGCGGTGTTGCGCGACAGGATTGCCGTACCGGCAAAAAACAAACAACAGGATCTCTATGTATCGGACCTGCTGCCCACCGGCCGGGTGATGGTCAAGGACGAAAATGTCTGCCTTCACTGCGGTCTCTGTGCAGAACGCTGCCCGACGGCTGCCTGGACAATGCTCAAATTTATCTACAAAGCTGCCGTTGCCGGAGACAGATGAAGCCGCCATCAACGCAAACAAACGATTTTGTGATCCGCTTTGCCAACGTCAACGGCTCCGGTTCCGCCAGCGCCAACAACCTGCTGGCCAGGGTCATCTTTCGCCTTGGGGTTCCCATCAGCCCGAAAAACATCTTCCCCTCCAACATCCAGGGACTACCCACCTGGTTTGAAGTCCGGGTCAGTGAACAGGGATACCTGGGTCGTCGGGGCGGCGTTGACTTCATGGTCGCCGTCAACGGCCAGACCATGCGACAGGATTATGACATGGTGCTGCCGGGCGGCTACTTTTTGTTTGATTCGACCCGGCCACTGCCCGATTCCTTTCAAAGGCAGGACATAACGATCATCGACATTCCGCTGACCAGGCTCTGCAATGAGGAATTCTCTGATGCCCGCCTGCGGCAACTGCTGAAAAACATCATCTATATAGGCGCTCTTGCCTATCTTCTTGATATCGGACTTGCGGCGGTGAACCAGTCCATCAGCAGCCGGTTTGCCGCTAAACCCAAACTTGCCGAGCCCAACCTCAAGGCCCTGGCAATCGGCTACAACTACAGCAAAAAACATCACGCCGGCCGCTGTTCCCTTGCCATCCGCCCCTGTTCGGCAGTCGGTGACCGGATCCTGATGGACGGCAACACCGCTGCCGGTCTCGGCGCTCTTTACGGTGGCGCAACCGTGGTCGGCTGGTATCCGATTACGCCCTCGACCTCGGTCATTGATACCTTTGTATCGTATGGCAAACGTCTGCGCACGGATCCGAAAACACATAAAAAGAACTATAGTGTTATCCAGGCGGAAGACGAGCTGGCCGCCATCGGCATTGCCGTCGGTGCGGGCTGGAACGGCGCCCGCGCCTTTACCGCCACCTCGGGACCGGGCATCTCCCTGATGAGTGAGTTCCTGGGCCTGGCCTATTTCGCGGAAATTCCCATCGTCCTGATCAATGTCCAGCGCTGCGGCCCAAGCACCGGTATGCCCACCCGTACCCAGCAGGCCGATATCCTGGCCTGCGCCTACGCCTCCCACGGCGACACCCGCAATGTGCTCCTCTTCCCCAGCGATCCCCATGAATGCTTCACCATGACCGCAGACGCCTTTGATCTTGCCGACAGGTTACAAACCCCGATCATCGTCATGAGTGATCTTGACCTGGGTATGAACAGCCATATCTGCCGGCCTCTCAGCTGGGATGACGGCCGCAGGTATGACCGCGGTAAGGTTATGAGTGCGGCTGATCTTGATGATGACAAACCCTGGGGCCGCTACCTGGATATTGACGGCGACGGTATCTGCTACCGCACCTATCCCGGAACCCACCCGGAAAAGGGAGCCTATATTACCCGCGGCACCTCCCATAATGAATACGGTGTTTATACCGAAGAGAGCCAGGCCTATGAACGGGGAATGCAGCGGCTGCTTATCAAATGGGAAACGGCCCGCTGCCTTGTTCCCGGACCGGTTATTACGATAAAGGATGAACAGACGACAATCGGCGCCATCTATTTCGGTTCAACAACCCAGGCCGCTGAAGAGGCCCTTGATCTGCTCGCCGGACAGTCCGTCGTCATCAACAGCATGCGAATTCGGGCGTATCCCTTTCAAAAAGAAGTTTTTGATTTTATCGATCGGCATGAATTTATCTTTGTCATTGAACAAAACAGGGATTGCCAGTTAAAAATCCTCCTGGCCGGCGAATGTCAGGTTGCCCCGGAAAAGCTTGATGCCGTGACCAACTTCAATGGTCTGCCGATTACGGCAACCATAATTACCAATCAGATACATACCACCCTGCTCAATCGCGGCGCAGGCGGACCAATGACGTCAGAGACGGCAGGAAAGAAAAAATGAGTTATACCCGTCCCAATATCAGACACCCGGACTCGAAAAAGAACAAACTGGGCTATACCCGAAAACAGTATGAAGGTTCAATTTCGACCCTGTGCGCGGGTTGCGGCCACGACTCCATCAGCAACGCCATTATCAGCGCCTGCTTTGAGATGAGCATTGAACCGCACCGGGTGGTCAAGCTCTCCGGTATCGGCTGCTCTTCCAAGACACCGGCATATTTCCTGGGTAAATCCCACGGGTTCAATGCGGTACACGGGCGTATGCCGTCGGTGGCAACCGGCGCCAATATGGCCAACCGGGATCTTGTCTATATCGGCGTTTCCGGAGACGGTGATACCGCCTCAATCGGCATCGGCCAGTTCATGCATGTGGTCCGGCGTAATATCGACATGGTCTATGTGGTGATGAACAACGGCTGCTACGGCCTGACCAAGGGCCAGGATTCGGCAACGGCGGACAGGGGCTCAAAAACAAAAAAAGGCGAGCCGGTGGCCCTTGACGCAATCGATCTATGTGAACTGGCCATCCAGTTGGGGGCGGGTTTTGTCGCCCGCGGCTTTTCCGGCGATAAAAAACAGCTGGTGGCCATGCTGAAAACAGCCATTGCCCACAAGGGACTTGCCTTTCTTGATATCATCTCACCCTGTGTCAGTTTCAACAATGTACCGAGTTCAACCAAGAGCTATACCTGGGTGCGGCAACACATGGAGGCGACACAGAGCTTTGATTTCATACCCTACCAGCAGGAAATCACCGCCGATTACCCGGACGGCAGCACCATCCCGATCACCATGCACGACGGCAGCATTCTCAAGCTGCATAAACGAAAAGATCAGGCGGATATCACCGACAAAGCCGCCGCCATTGCCGAACTGGAAACAGCAAAAAAAGAACAACACATCCTCACCGGCATTCTGTACCTCAATCCGGAAAGCAAAGACACCCACGATATCCTGCAAACCTCCCACAAACCGCTCAATACCCTGAGCGAGAAGGAACTCTGTCCCGGCAATTCCATCCTTACGGCCATTAACGACAGTTTTCGCTGATTGTTCTTCACCGGCACTGTTTCGGTAAAACCGTTCTTTTCCGACTTCAGCAGGCATTTTCCCAATGTGCAGCGACTTTCCTACCGCCATCTTCTGATGCCGTTCCTCTGATACGACTCCCTTTAAACATCAGTCAACTTCGTAACGAAGTATCAATCCAACTTTGTGCGATTGATTCTCAATAAGTTATGTAATGGAGGTTTTCCATTGGCCACAAAAAAACAAGATGATGGAAATTCAGCAAGATACTATTTTATCATTCCCCGTAGTACCATGCTAAATTTTCCAGCCAGCCAACATATTAATAAAATTAAACAAAGATGATAAAAGTAGTGCCATACGGGTAACGTGATACCAAATAACATATTAAAATTACATGGTTTGCCAAATTGCACTCACAAAGTTGGGTTAAGGGATTGTTTCCACAAATAGCCTTATCAAACCAAATGGAGGCAAAAGACCTTCCTGTATCTGGATAGTTATCTTGTTGTTACCAATTCCCCTGATAAAAATTTTTTTTTGTTAAAAAATGAACCATTTTATTTATTCCCGTCACATAAAGATAGAAAAACAATTTTTATTCCTAAAGATTGTCGATTCAGGGATCATGAGGACAAATTTTACCAATCAAAAAAACATGGAGGGAATTATGAAAAAATTAAACATGCTTTTACTCGCCGGTTGTACATCCACCCTGCTCGCCTTCTCCGCCGTTTCTCAGGCCGGTATGCCGGGAATACTGACTCATCCGAGTAACCTGGATAAATTAGCTCTACTCAAACCTGATCTCACCGTAACGTCCGTCAAGGCTGTCCAGAATGGACACGGGAGATGCTACCTGCGGGTGGGACTGAAAAATTCGGGTATAGCGCCGATTCCCGATAGTATCTATAAATCCCGAACAAAGGTCGGCATCCAGATGTATGTCGACAACAAACCCGGCGGCGGCATGTCACTCTGGGCCTTTGATCAGGGTAAAAAACTGCAAAGACCGGGGCAATCCTTTACCAGGGACTGGTTCAAATCACAAAACAACCTGCTGCATGCAGGGATTGTCTATAAAATCAAGGTAGTCGTCGACAGTAATTGTCCTTGTCAAACACTTTCATAGATTAATTCCTGACACTGAAAGATACAGAAAAGCCTCCATCTTTCCAGCTAGTCTGACTCAAACTGATGTCCAGTGTGAGCCGTTACTACCAAAAATCAGTTTC
>JALSNT010000079.1 GCA_026986885.1 Desulfobulbaceae bacterium | reverse complement strand
GTTATTTTTTTTGGCGCCCATCAACCCTCCCCACCGAATGTTGTTGAACCTTTGACACAGACCTTGACGACACACACCGATAATTCTTTGTCGCGCTAAACTAACATACCCTGTCAACAGGGAGCTATATCCCTCCAGAGCGGACATTTAAAAAAAATAGTAAAAAAAATATTTCTGTGACCTGAGTGGCAGAAGAACTCATTGAAATATCCTACTGTTCGCTCCAACAATCGGTTCATCCTCGGACGGTTTACTCGCCGGGTAAGGGCTATTAACAGCACTCTATTGGAGGTACAACAATGCAAGGAACCATGAAACAGAAATTCGTCATCGCCGTTGTCGCCGGTTTACTTACAGCCGGCCCCGCCCTGGCTATCGAGTCGGACAAAAAACCTGCCAAGGCACCTGTATCTGATATTAACCAGGAAATAACCATTGCCCCTGTCCGAGTTGTGACCCCGGCCCAGCAGGAAATCCTGTCAAATGCTGCGGTTGCGACCCTGCGCCACATTGCCGATGCCCGTGGTGATATCCATGCAAAAAAACCGGAAGCGGCTAAAAAAGCGCTGAAAAAAGCGGAAGACCTGATCAATATCATTAAAGCGGGTCGGCCGATGATTAAAATCAAAGACCATATCTGGGTGGCCAAAAAGCATCTCGATTATGAGAGCACCAAAGAGGTGGGTGCGGATCTTATTCCCATCTATGCCGACCTGTCCGACATTGAGGATTTCGTTCCTGTCATCCAGGCCAGGAAACACCTTGACAAGGCAAAAAAGAGCTTGGAAAAAGGCGACAAAAAAACGGCGAAAGAAGAGCTTGCAGCCGTAGCAGAGGCTGTTACCTACGATGAAGTTGATCTGCCGTTAGCTGAAACTACACGCCAGGTCACGCTTGCACAAAAAGCGTTAAACCAGAACAAACTTACCGATGCCGACAAGGCATTGCAGGCAGCTGAAGAGGGTGTACAGTTTTTTTCCGTGGCCGTGGAAGGACCTCTGGTCAAGGCGAGAAATAGTTATCTGCAGGCGACCAAAGAATATGCGGCTAAAAAATATGACGCGGCCAAAAACGACTTAAAAAAAGCCGAAACCTGGATCAAACGCGCCGGACAGAGTAGTGACAAAAAAATTAAAAAGGCAGCCGACAAACTGGAAAAATCCATTAAGGATCTGGAGAAAAAAATGTAATTGGGATGCATAGAAGGCAACGGGTGAAGAAATCGAAGTGGCCGTCTACCAAGGAGTACTCGCATGAATTCACATGAAAAAACAACCTGCCGACAAGATACCGGCAGTGTAAATACTGCACAGGTGGCCCTGCTCACCCTTAATCCGGCGGTGGATGTCACCTATACCGTTGCCCGTCTGCTTGCCGACCAGAAGGCCCATGCCCTTACCACCCGTTTTGATCCGGGCGGTAACGGCATCAATGTGGGACGTGGTCTGCAGCGTCTTGAGGTAGCAGCGGACAGTTTTATCGTCACCGCCGGGGAAACAGGCCACATGCTGGAACGGCTGCTTGTCCATCATCTTGATACAACCCACTATGAGCGGGTTGCAGGAGAGACCCGGATCAACGGCACCATCATGGAGCAGAATTCAGGTATCCAGTATGAGGTAAGCGGTATCGGTCCATCCATTCCGCCCGAGCAGCTATCTTCCCTGCTCAACTCTTTTGTCACCCACGCAGGCAAAGGGATCGGCGTGTTGACCGGATCCATGCCCGCCGATATTTCCACCGAACTCTATGCCGAGCTGGTCCAGCGTATACAGGATATGGGGGGACTGGCCGTGGTGGATACCCATCATAAAGCGCTTCGCCATGCCATATTAACCGGCCCCTTTCTCATCAAACCAAACCGGCACGAACTGGAAACCCTGGTCGGCCATGAACTGCCGACCGTTGAGCTGGTTGCCGAGCAGGCCCGCCTTATCGCCGACCAGTGTGTTCGTTATGTCTGTGTTTCCCTCGGCGGCGAGGGCGCTCTTCTCACCGGTCCGGACGATACCCTGCATGCGGTAGCGCCCAAGGTAGACGTGCAGTCCACCGTCGGCGCCGGTGATTCCATGGTGGCCGGTCTTATTGCCGGTTTTGTCCGTAAATTACCATTGCCGGATATCCTGCGGCTGGCGGTTGCCTGTGGCGCAGGCACGGTGCAGCAGCCGGGGACCGAACTGTTCACGACCGATACGGTGACGGCATTGGCACCGGTAATAGAAGTGCGGACACTGAATATCTGATCTCCAACTACAACTTCGCAAAGGGGGCATGAAACAATGAAAAAGTTAGCAACGGATGTCCTGATTATCGGTGGCGGTCCCGGTGGCCTGCTTGCCGGCAAGACCACTGCCCAGTACTGGCCGGGCAAACGAATCACCATGGTTCGCATGGAGAAAAATGCCCTCGTTCCCTGCGGCATCCCCTATATTTTCGGAACATTAGGTGGTCTTGAAAAAGACATGCTCCCTGGAGGCGAACAGTTACACGCCATGGGAATCAAACTGAAAATCTGCCGGGTAACGGCAATAAAACCACAGGAGCGGGTTGCCATTATGGACAATGGTGATCATATTTCCTATGAACGCCTGGTGCTGAGTACCGGCTCGGAACCGTTTGTCCCGCCGATTCCCGGCAGAAACCTGAAAGGCGTTTTCACAATCCACAAAAACTACAGTTACCAGAAACGATTGTTCCAGGAGATTATACCGGGGATGAAAAAACTGGTTATCATCGGCGGCGGCTTTATAGGTGTCGAATTTGCCGAAGAGATAGAAAAACGTGGTGTCGAAGTTCATATTGTCGAAAAAATGAACCACCTGCTGGCAACCGTTTTTGACCGGGAAATCTACCTGCCGGTGGAACAATATCTGGCCGGCAGAAACATTCACATCCACTGCCGGAGCAATGTGGAAACCATTCTTCCTGCCGATGACGATCTTACAAAGGTCGGCGGCGTTCAGCTTCAGGGCGGTGAAATAATCAACGCCGATGCTGTCCTCATCGCCATCGGTGTGCGCTCGCGCAATGAACTGGCACGCGATGCCGGTCTGCGACTTGGCAGGCGTGGAGCCGTCCTGGTGGACGGATTTCAACGGACACTCGATTACCTGGATATCTTTGCCGTGGGTGACTGCGCCCAGAAACATGATTTCTTCACCCGTCGTGCAGGCGGGGCATTACTTGCATCCCAGGCGGCGGCCGAAGGCCGAATCGCGGGTATGAATATGTACGCCCTGCAGTTGTTGCGTCAAAACGGTGGTTCCGTGGCGGTATATGCGGCCATGGTTGGGGATCTGGCCTTCGGCGCCGCAGGCATGACGGCAACACGGGCACGACAGACCGGATTTTCCATTCTTGTCGGCGAGGCCCGTGGTCTTGATCATTACCCACCTGCCATGCCGGGCAGTCATGAAGTGTACTGCAGGCTTGTCTTTACCCGGGAATCCCTGCGACTGTTAGGCGGTCAGATTCTCGGCGGGCCAACCACCGGTGAGCTGGCCAACGAAATTGGTTTTCTGATCCAGAACCGGGTGACCGCGGCGGAAATTGCCGGCTTTCAAACCTGTATGCATCCACGCCTGACCGCATCGGCCCATCCCATTACCGAGGCAACCGGCAATTTGCTGCAGCAGCATCTGCACACCCGGGCAACCTTTCATTAACCATTATTTTCTTGGAGGAATTTTCCATGACACGGATAGCAATCAATGGACTTGGCCGCATCGGCCGTCTGGTTCTTCGTCATTTTATGGAGGCACCACCGGCGGGAGTTGAAATCATTGCCGCCAATGATCTTGTACCAACGGATGACCTGGCCTACCTGCTCAAATATGATTCCGTTCACGGCCGGGCCGCTTTTCCGGTTACAGCCACACCCGACACCCTCCGACTTGGGGACCAGACAATTAAAATCACGGCCATGACCGAGCCGGAAAAACTGCCCTGGAAAGATATGGATATAGATGTGGTCCTGGAATGCACCGGCCGTTTCACCCATCGGCAGGACGCGGCCCGGCACCTGGATGCCGGAGCCGGCAGGGTGCTGATCAGCGCTCCATCGCCGGATGCCGACTATACCATGGTTCTGGGTGTTAACGAGGGTGGTTATGATGCCGGCAAGCATCAAATCATCTCCAATGCCTCCTGTACCACCAATTCACTTGTGCCAGCCATGAAGGTCCTGCTTGACAACTTCGGGATTGAAATGGCCCTGGTTACCACTATCCATGCCTATACAGCGACCCAGGGCCTGGTCGACCGACCGGCGAAGAAACCGATCCGGGGCCGGGCCGCCGCCGTCAGTCTTATTCCCACCTCCACCGGTTCCGATATCGCCACCGCAAGGGTTCTGCCCGAGCTTGATGGTCGCCTGCGGGCCATTGCCGTTCGCGCCCCGGTTGCCGACGGGGCCTTGACCGATATCAACGCGGTCCTGCAAAAAGAGGTGGCGGCAGAAGAGGTAAATAACGCCTTCAAACAGGCCGCTGAAAAGGGACCACTGCAAGGGATCCTTGGCTACAGCGACGAAGAGCTGGTGTCCGCCGATATCATAGACGATCCACGCTCCGGCATCGTTCATGGCCTCTCCACCCGGATTGTCCAGGGAAAAATGGCCAAGGTTCAGGTCTGGTACGATAACGAATTCGGCTATTCCAGGCGGCTGCTGGACGTGGCCGCCATCATCGGCTGATGAACAACGCCGACTTGCGTATCCTTTGCCCGGCAATGGAAAATATTACCGCTGATGCCGTGGTGCAGGATTACCGGCCACCAGTCGTTCACTTGAGTGTTCA
>JALSNT010000078.1 GCA_026986885.1 Desulfobulbaceae bacterium | reverse complement strand
GGAACATCTCTCCCTCTATGAGCTGACAATAGAAGAAAACACACCCTTTGCCGGGCAGGTACGGCGCGGCTCACTATCCATGCCCGCAGAAGACGACGTGCTCGCCATGCTGGCCTGCACGCAAACCATGACCAGAGAGGCCGGTTTTATCCGCTATGAAATTTCCAATTACGCCCGGCCCGGTTTTCAGTGTCGTCACAACATCAACTACTGGCATAATTATTCCTATATCGGCCTGGGAGCAGGGGCGGTCGGCTGCCTTGATGACACCCGTTACACGGTAATCAGGGATATTAAACACTTTGCCGAACAAATAGCCGCAGGGACGACCGCATGGCAGGAAAAAGAAAGGTTAACCAGGGAAGAACGATTTCGGGAAACCGTGATCATGGGGTTGCGTATGCTTTACGGCGTCTCTCTGGAAGAAATGAATCAGCGCTTTGGAATCAATCTGGTGAAGTATTACGGGTCGACCCTGACTTCACTTATTGAGCAGCAGCTGCTCGAAATTGATCACAAGCGCCTCCATCTGACCAGCCGGGGCCTGCTGCTGGCCAACACGGTCATGGCAGAGCTGGTGTAAGGCAGGAGGAGGCCCCCCGCGCATTTACAAAAACACCTGCAGGGCAGGGAGTTATGGCAGTGGTTCCACTGTATAGGCAATGTTGGCATCTTCAGCGTGATAACACGCCAGCGGTTTATTTGCCCGCACATCTTCAACCCAGTTCGGGTTAAGGAGCAAGGATTTACCGCTGAGAATAATATCGGCATCCTGCAGGGCCGCATCAGCGGTGGCACGGTCATGGATACCGCCGCAAATAAGAAGTGGCATCTCTGTGACTTCTCTGGCCAGCTGTGCCATATTTTTATCAGAGCCAAAGGCCACCTGCTGAAACTGGTAGGTAGAGATGGAAAGAGCATCAACTGGTTCTCTCGATAACAGCCCTACAACCTGCTGGTACGCCTCTTTGGTTTCAAAAAGTGATACCTCCATATCGGCAACACCCCAATCGGAAATCCTGGCCAGCAGCAGACGGTCATCCGGCACCACTGCCTTTACTGCCGCAATGACCTCATGAAAAAAACGGAAACGATTACCCACGGATCCGCCGTAATCATCCTTGCGTTTATTGGAATACGCCGATAAAAACTGGCTGATAAGGTATCCATGTGCGCCATGGATTTCAATGCCGTCAAAGCCGGCTTCCACTGCTCCTTTGGCGGTTTCCACAAAACCATTGATCACATGCCCGATATCAAACTGACTCATGGACGCAGGCACGGGATAGGGTGACCTGGTCAGCGGGTTGTCCTGTTTTGGCGTCATGGAACTCGGGGCAATGATGCGATGGGCCGGATTCACCTCCGGCCAGGCCATACGACCGCAATGAAACATCTGCATGATAGCTACGGAACCTTGCCGGTGAATTGCCTCAACAACTGGTTTCCAGGCATCTATCTGATGCTGGTTCAGCATGCGCGCCTGCCCGGGATATCCCTGGGCGCTTTCATAGTCGGTGACAATGGCTTCCGTATAGATCATACCGACACCATTTTTCGCCCGCCTTACCAGAAAATCCAGGACATCCTGCCGGGGTACACTGTCTTCTCCGGCTGACATCCTGGTCATCGGCGCCAGGCCTATACGGTTTTTCAGGGTAAACCCTTTGAGTTGAAACGGCGAAAAGAGCATGTCCATTTTACTTCTCCTCTGGTTTTTTCGGGGATTATGCCCCATTATTGTCACCGGCATCAATCCTGCTGCAACTTTTCTACGATTTCCGCGGGTTCGGAACGCTTTGTGTAATCCGCATCAACAAAATGATATCGTATTACGCCATCCTGACCGATAATGAATGTTGCCGGTATGGGGAGTTTAAAGGTAGCGTCTCCATTGTATTCGGGAATATCAATACCAAAACTTGCATATATCGGCCGCAATACTTCCGGCAGTTCAAAGACCAGACCGAAAGATTCCGCCACTTTGTTGCCCTGATCAAAGAGAACATCAAAGGCCAGTTCATTTTTTTCCCTTGTCGATAGCGAATGATCGGGCTTCTCCGGTGATATGGCAACCAGTCGTGCTCCTGCCTGCTTTATTTCCGGCAATTTCTTTTGCAGAGCATACAGCTCCAGATTGCAATAGGGTCACCAGCCGCCCCGATAAAAGCTTAAAACAATCGGTTGCTCATGCAGGTAGCTCAAAAGAGATCGATGAACTCCGGTATGATCAGGTAAGGTGAAATCCGGCGCCTGATCACCGGTTTTCAAACTGTTTTCCTCCATTTTCATGGCCTTTAGTCCAGCCGTTACGGTACTCATAGTCTCCAGAATATCTTTGGGTATCTGCCTGGCCTTCTCTTCGTTAAATTCCGCTATTTGTTCTTTCAGACTTTTCATGCTACAATCCCCCTATACTTGAATGGTTGTTCAAGTATATCATTATTGAACATTTATTCAATAATTATTTGAACGATTACTCAAAAAAGAACCACGTCCAGAAACCATTTTTTATCATGGCAAGAAATATTGAATTTGACCGTAAGGAAGTTCTACAAAAAGCGCTGGAAATCTTCTGGCGGGATGGCTATTGCAAATGCAGCATAGCCCGCCTGGTCGATGCGACCAGGCTGCAGCCGGGAAGCCTGTATGCGGCATTTAAGTCAAAAGAAGGCCTGTTCCTGGCGACCCTTGAATACTATGGCCGACAGAGTGTCAAGAATCTCCAGGCGTGTCTTGATTCGGCCGAAACTCCCCTGCAGGGTATAAGAAATTTTATTGAAAAAATCGGCGATACAATACTCAACAGGGGGGAGCAGCGTGGCTGCTTCCTCGTTAATACAGTCCTGGAATTTTCACCGCAGAAAGAGGCGATCAATCATCAAGTCGACAAATATTTCCAGGCTATTGAGTCTCTCCTCTTTTCCGCCCTGCAAGCCGCCCACGATCGGGGAGAGCTCTCACCGGACCAGGATCCCGAAGTGTTGGCTAAATACCTGATGGTCAATATATGGGGGCTGCAGGTGCTGGCTAAAACAAATCCGGCCGAAAAGAGTGTCAACTCTATAGTCAGGCAAATACTTTCCATGCTGCCGACCTGATATCGCCATGGGCAGCGATATATCCGATCACGGATTTTCCAGTTCCCTGGGTTTACGAGTCGATAATTCGTACCTAAATTGATCAATTTAGGTCATAATTGATCTCAGGCGTCAGGACATTGTTAACCGTCCAGAAGTTTCCGGACGGTATCGGCCAGCATTATTGTATCCAGCGGTTTGGCCAGAAAACGCTTTATCCCGGCAGCATGGACTTCCTGTTCAGAGAGAGCCGCCGAATAGCCGCTGCACAGGATAACAGGCAACTCCGGCCTTATACTAAGCATATTCCGGGCGAGTTCAAGGCCGGTCAATCCGGGCATGGTCTGGTCGGTAATTACCAGATCAAAAGCTGCCGGATCAGCCTTGAATTTTTCCAGGGCGGCAACGCTGTTGACTTCCGTCTCCACATGGTATCCCAGGCTTTCTAAAAACGAGCGACCGAAATTGACGATTGCCGGTTCATCATCGACAAAGAGAATGCGTTCTCTGCCCCCGGCAGGAGGCTCTTCCTCCTGCTTATCAGAAGGGGTGATTTCTTCTTCCATTGCCGGCAGGTAGACATAAAAAGCACTTCCCTTTCCGGGCACGCTTTTGACCTTGATAAATCCATTGTGGTCCTGAACAATTCCCCGGGTCACGGCAAGACCGAGTCCGGTTCCCTCCCCCTGTTCCCTGGTGGTAAACCAGGGCTCAAATATCCGGGCCATGGTCTCTTTATCCATCCCCTTACCATTATCCTGAATCGCCAGTTCAATAAAGGATCCGGGAGTAATCCTGTCGCTTACAGGTATCTGTGAGGCGGGCAGAGAAACCTTTCTGAGCGTTATCCGCAGGTTTCCCTTACCATGCCCGATCGCCCGCAGGGCATTGGTACAGAGGTTGACAACGACCTGGTGCATACTTGTCGGATCTGCAGAGACCAGGGTGCCTTCATGGGTAATGGCCGTTACAATATCAATAGTTGCCGGTATGGTTGGGCGCAGCATTTTCAAGGCCTCTTTCACTATCAGATCCATGCGTAATGGTTTTCTCTGGAGATCATTTAAACGACTGTATCGAAGTATCTGCCCTACCAGGTCCGCTGCCCGCCGGGCTGCGGCAATCACCTCGTCGATCTCTCCCGCAACCGGGCGCCCCTGGGACAGTTTTGCGCGACTGATTTCCGCAAAGCCCAGAATAGCAGTGAGGATATTGTTAAAATCATGGGCGATTCCACCTGCCAGGACGCCGATGGTTTCCATTCTGTGCGTCTGGAATATTTTCTCTTCCATTTTCCGCACATCGGCAACTTCCCGGGCAATACAAACATGATAGCCGCCCCTGTTTTCCGACCCGGACAGCGGCACGGAATCAACATGAAATCTTTTCTCCCGTCCCCGGGGCGCCAGGTCACTGAAGGACACCTCTCCCCCTGAACATGATCGAAGCCGGAAGGCGGGGGAGTTCGTTGTCTGGCGGTCTGCAAATATCTCATGACAATAATGACCGACACATTGGGCGGCAGACAGGCCGGAGACCTCAAAAAAGCGATCATTTATCGCAAGAATGCGATGGTCAGCATCCAGGACCATCACCAGGTCCCGGTCGGTATTTACAAACAATTGCTCATTCATAACCAGCCTCAAATATGTTCTATCCTGAGTTGTGCCTTGCAACCTGTCGTGCAAACATGGCCCGTTGTCCGGAACAGGAAAAATCCTCTGCCGCCGCCTG
>JALSNT010000077.1 GCA_026986885.1 Desulfobulbaceae bacterium | reverse complement strand
TTAGACAAATGGTTGCATGATACCGGTACGCGTTTATTGGTTCGCCTTGATTATGACAGGAAATCCTGCACAATATTGTTAAGATTATTTGGTTACAGCTCTTTAGACCTTTCCGGTAACGTCATGATAATTTTTTTGATTTTATGTCTTACCCCGCAGTGAACCAGGGCTTTTTTTCTCATCCGTAGCCGTGGCGACCGGTGGGCTGGTCATCAATTATACATGGAGTATGTTGGGTTGGCTACTTTTCCTATGGTCTGTGTTTCCGCTTTTATAATATGCCTTCCCTGTTTTTCAACGCGATAATTCCGGTGCCATATTACCGGGCATAGCTCCAGGGAAAATAACTTTGACGATACATCTCCGTAAAAATCGCTTGCATATATTTGTATATGCGGATATGAAAGAAGCATGAATGCAACAGCCCAAATATTAAAAGCCCTTGGCGATGAGACAAGACTCCGGATTCTGGCGCTGCTTAATAAAGGTGAACTCTGTGTCTGTGATATTATGGCTGCGCTTTCCCTGTCCCAGTCCACGGCCTCCCGCCACCTTGCCTACCTGCGAAACAACGGCTGGGTCAGTGGAACCAGAAGAGGCAAGTGGATGTATTATCGGGTGACTGCAGGATCAACATTTACAGACCCGGAGCTGGGAAAACAGATCCTGCATTATCTCTCCACTCTTAAACAGTCATCAAGGGATCAGCAGGCACTGCGTGAGTATCTGCTGACCAAAGATAAGGACACCTGCGCTGCAGGGGAATGATTTTTTTTCTAATTAACACATCTGCCTATGCAGATAAGCAATAAGTAGGAAGCCATGCCCTCACAACCCGGAAAACTTTCCTTTCTTGACCGGTTTCTTACCTTGTGGATTTTTTCGGCAATGTTTGTCGGGGTTATGACGGGTTATTTCCTGCCGGCTATTACCGATGTCATACATTTGTTCCAGGTGGGAACAACCAATATCCCTATTGCCATCGGCCTGATCATGATGATGTACCCGCCCCTGGCCAGGGTAAAGTATGAAGAGCTGGGCCAGGTGTTTAATAATGGAAAAATCCTCGCCCTGTCCCTGGTACAGAACTGGATCATCGGGCCTGTCCTGATGTTCGGGCTGGCCATTATTTTTCTTTCGGGTTATCACGAATACATGGTCGGCCTGATCCTGATCGGACTTGCCCGCTGCATTGCCATGGTTATTGTCTGGAACGATCTCGCGGAAGGAGATGCCGAGTACTGCGCAGGCCTTGTCGCCTTTAACTCCATTTTCCAGGTTTTGTTTTTTTCCCTCTATGCCTGGATTTTTATCACCATCCTGCCTGGATGGTTCGGCATGAGTGGCGCGGCGGTGGATGTCTCGATTATGGATATCGCCAAATCCGTGCTCATCTATCTCGGTATTCCCTTTTTCGGAGGGATGCTCACCCGCTATATGGGACTCAAGCTCAAGGGAAAGCAGTGGTACGAAGAGGTTCTTATTCCGAAAATTAACCCACTCACGCTGGTTTTTCTCCTTTTTACTATCTTGATTATGTTTTCCCTTAAAGGGGAATATATTGTCCAACTTCCCCTCGATGTGGTGCGCATTGCCATTCCGCTTTCCATCTATTTCCTGGTAATGTTCCTTTTTTCCTTTTTCATGTCCATGAAGATGGGGGCCACCTATGAGCAGACGGTGACGTTAAGTTTTACTGCAGCTTCAAACAACTTTGAACTCGCTATTGCTGTCGCCGTTGCCGTGTTCGGCATCAATTCCGGCGAGGCTTTTGCCGCAGTAATAGGGCCGCTGGTTGAGGTGCCGGTATTGATTGGACTTGTCAATGTTGCCCTGCGGCTGAAAAGTAAATATTTTCCACATGTAGAAAAGACGTTGAGTGGTGTCTGCCATCTGCGCCGGCAAGAATAATTGAAGCCCTGTCCCTGACCCATGACCGGCTCCAAAAAGAGGAACCTCTTATGAAAACAAAAATACTTTTTCTCTGTACCGGAAACTCCTGTCGCAGCCAGATGGCTGAAGGCTGGGCCCGTCACCTGAAAGGTGATGCAATCGACGCCTGGTCGGCAGGCATTGAAAAACATGGTTTGAATCCGTTAGCCGTCAAGGCCATGGCAGAGGCCGGGGTGGATATTTCCGGGTACAGTTCCAAGCTGATTGAAGAGCTACCTGAGCTGGATTTTGACTATGTCATCACTGTCTGCGACAATGCCCATGAATCCTGTCCGCTCTTTCCGGGCAAGGTCCGGATTATCCATAAAGGATTTGATGACCCGCCCCGGCTGGCAGCGGACGCCGGCGGTGAAAAAGAGGCATTTGGCCATTACCGGCGGGTTCGTGATGAAATCAAGGATTTTGTAAAGCAGCTCCCGGGCAACCTTTCATAAGAGCAGAAAGCTGCTTTATCTGCTCGAAAGAAGATCAGTGTTTCAGAGAGACGATTTCCGTCGGGTTAAAACCCGGAAAGCATGGACATCTCCGGATTGAGGCACTCGGCTGATTTGGCAGGAGAGGATCGGAATCAGAAGGGTGTAGTTCAATAAAATTAGGTGATCGGCAACCGGCTTTATCAGGCCGGGGAAGGACTATCGGACGGTGAGGAGGGAAAGATGGCTTGCCGTGCCGGAGAACACTTTTCCGGCACGGCATGAATTATTGTTTTTAGTACGTTAATTAAATGTTTTTCTGTCTTTTCTGGATGCCTTGACCCGTTCAAGTACCTTGAGCAAGGCTGCCGGGCTGTCATTTTTATGGTAATGGCAGGCGTTGCAGGAGTTGGGTTGCTTGTCAAGGCCGCCGGCTTCAATGGTATCTTTGGGGCTGATCATTCTGAATTCATGACTGTGCACATCACCCTTGGTCGCCCGTTTGCCGATCGGTGGCATATGGCAGCCCACACAGTTATTGACACTGTGGATGCCGTGGAAGCCCTTGTTGGTTACCTTGTGGCAGCTCAGGCACAGTTTTGATCCCGGCAATTTGGTCTGGAATTTGTTTGAATTCCCCTTGTGATGGGTATAATGGCAGTCCCAGCAGGTAACGCCTTCCCGGGCATGACCGCTTTTTTTCCAGTCAATATATTCCTGGCGGTTGACCCTTGAGGTATTATCCGGATGAAGCTTGGGTTTTTCACTGAACATGAAATTGAGCTGGCTGCCCGGCCGATATCCTTTGGGATAGCCGTATTTACCGTCGTAGCAACTGCCCCTGGTGTGGCAGGAGCCGCAAACCATGACCGCCCGCCGGGGATCAGGAATCTTTGCCGGGTTGATGATGGTGTCGCGTTTATTGTCGTTGTCCGCGTCCACATGCACGCTGCCCGGTCCGTGACAGGCCTCGCAGGCAACGCCCAGGTCCGACCAGGTCGTCTTGTAGGTACTGGTGACCTTGTCATAATTGATCCGGGTACCGGTGTTATGGCAACCCGAGCAGGAATTCTGGTAGATTATTCCCTTTTTCCAGAGCTTGCTGCCGTTTTTCCAGACCTGGGTCTTGACGATCCACATGGGCGGCAAAATACGCAACTC
Organism: Desulfobulbaceae bacterium; assembly: GCA_026986885.1. The sequence goes on along the minus strand of JALSNT010000077.1, from coordinate 948 downwards.
CCCGTTGGGAAAAGTGGTCACGTACTGCTGTTTCCAGAACTCACCAATCACATAATCCACCTTGTAGGTTTGCTCTTTCTTACCGGCAGGATCCATGGTGGTGATGAAAAAGGCATCGCCTTTCCGGGACATGGTGGTTGTCGTGCCGTCGGTCATCAGTGTGTTGTTTTTGATAAAATCGCCGACAATGACATCCGGCGAGGCCTTCTGGAATTTGTAGGGGTGCAGGGTGGATTTCCAGCCGTCATAATTGTCCTGGTGGCATTCTCTGCATTTTTTCGCACCGACATAGGTCGCATCTTTAAGAGATTGCCCCCGGGCGATGGTCAAGCCGGTCAGCAGCAGGCAACAGGATAACAGCACCGAGAATGTGATCTTTTTCTTCATGTTGTACAACTCTCCTTCTGGTTATGGGATTTGACGGTATGGTTTCCGGATTTATCCATCCCTGCGGTCAAGTCCGAGACGATGAAGGATATTGGTTGTGGCCTGTTTGCCGAGATGGTCGTTGAAATGGTCGATGATTGCTCGGGTGTCAAGCCCCAGTTCCTGAAATCCGAGCATGTAGTTACGGATTCTATCTTCCCAGTTTACCGTGTAGGGAACACCGCCGGGACGTTCAAAACGGTGCAGCCAGAGTAGAAAGGGAAGACAGAGGGTGCGGTCGCCGCGCTGCCGGAATTTTTCATGGATATAGCCCTCCTCCCCGCCGAATCCTCTGAAATCAGGATGAAATCCTGGCCAGGATTTTTTCCTGCAGGCAAAGAGGCCAAGCCCCTGCATGGGAATGTCAAAGGGGGGATCGTTTTCATCTGTACCCCGGTTGTCACACGCCCATACGCCGTACATACCCTTATTCCATTCCGGTTTGAAATGGGTGCTGATCGTTTGCAGGTTATCGTATAGCAGTGGTCCCTGCAACAGATCGGGGCAGGCTGGATGGTCGTC
>JALSNT010000076.1 GCA_026986885.1 Desulfobulbaceae bacterium | reverse complement strand
CCGATGAAAACAACCAGCAGCACGGCGGCAAAGATAAAAAAACCCCGGCTTTCTATGGATTCGCTTTCATCAAAGCTCTTAATCAACTCTGCCGCCTCATTTTTTTCATGGACAAGGCGAATGGGGTGAATATCAAAAATACGGGCGCCCAACAGCAGGGTTGCCACCGTGCAGAGAGCGACATAGGGGCCGGCCTTAAGAAAAAAACGGGTAAAACTGATACCGGCGGTATTGCCGACAATGATATTGGGAACCGAACTGATCAAAGTGAGCAGGCCGCCGACATTGGTCAGCAATCCCTCAAGCAGCAGAAAACCTAACAGCTTGTTTCTACGCCCCAGCTTATCCAGAGAAACAGCGGTCAGGGAGCCGACGATAATCATGGCCGTTACATTGTTGAGTACCGCTGAAAAAAGGACGGTCATCATCCCGTAATACCAGAGAAGTTTCAGGGGATCGCCCGCCGACAGCTTGGTCAGTTTAATGGCAATCCAGGAAAACAGACCGGAGCGGGAGGTAACATCGACAAACAGGCTGGAGCCGACAATAATGGCAATCACCTCCCAGTCGACCGCCTCAATATATACCGGCATGTGCAGCCGGTGGCCGCCGGGCAGGATAATATCGCCAAAGGGAATGATACCCAGACTTGAGGCGATCAACAGACAGAAGATGGCAAAGGTGCCGACGATGATGGACTTGCGGGCATGAATCTTTTCTTCCAGCGCCAGCGCCAGAATCATTGCGGCCAACAGACCGCCGAAAAAAAGGGTAACACCCTGATCTATATTTGCTGCATGGTCCATTATCTATTTATTGTTACAAGGGTTACTGTCTTATTACCTGAATTCAGGATAATTATTATTTCAGTGTCGTTAAATTAAGCTGCTCTTTCATGGTGAACCGCAGACGGTCGAACAGGCAAGGTAAAATTTCGAAGTTTTTTTACTTCTGCGGTTGGAAATTCCTTGTTCGACATTCGATATTCTCCGCTCAGGATAATATGCTGTCCTTAAGTTAATACCACCTGAATTGACTTGCCCGGTGAAGAGGTACGGTTTAAATCATCAGCAGGGGGATCTGCCTGAACTCCACTGCCAGCGGATAGGCAAAGGTATGCATGGCCTGCTGGCGGTCATCCCTGGCATGCATGACCAACAGATCAAGGTTACGTGACTCTATCTGGTGCCGGTATTCCACAAGAGCGTGACCGAACTTGACCATGGAACGGACATCCAGAGAAAGGCCATGTTCTTTGAGAATTTCGGCACAACTCAAAAAATAATCCTCGGGCTCCTTGAGCAGTTGTTCGGCCAGACGGGTGCGGGCAAGTTCAGTGTCGATCACATCAATCTTACCGATGGCATCCATGTAGCGCTCAAAAATAAAGCTGCTCTCCACATGACTGAGAAACAGGGTGCCGTCCGGTGCGGTCAGACGGGCTGCATAATTGATCAGATCATGATTGACGGCAACCAGATCGGAAACCACCATGACCTCGCTTGTGTCCTGCAGGGCATGGTCAGCCATATAACCGGCACGGGGATGGGGCAGGATAAGAACCGGGGTCCGGGTCTGCTGAATCAGGACATCAAGGTGTTCTCCAAGGGAATAGGGAAAGCGCCAGGCACTGGAGTGGAGATTACGATAACTGCAGATCAGGTCCAGTTCATAACCGGCAATCAGCTGCAGCAGGTCTTCAGCACTGCGAAAATCGGCGCCGGTGAGCAGAAAAAAATCCACCGATTCGGCAGGGCCTAATATCGAAAGAAAATTCCGCACACGAAGGCGAAACTGTTCAGCTTCATCCGGACCAAGATCGGTAATCAACAAAACAGAGGAAATATCTATCGGGCGATACTCCAACCGTTCTTTAACCGAGGCCCGGAAGATGCTTTCAAATTGATCGACATTGGCCATGGATCAAAGCCCCTCCAATGCAGTCGGCATGGTTACCGCCCAGACCGTGCGCAGGCCGCCGGACCGGGGCAGGATAAAATCACGTTGAGATTCAATCAAAAAGTCCGCCGGTAGTTCGGCTGAAAACCGCGCACTCTGATCAGGACCGAGCATAAGCAAAGCCCTGGCTCCCAATCTCATAAAAGGGGTAACCATGCCCAGAAAATCATTGGCCGCGGTCAGGGCCCGGCAGGTGACAAAACCGATATTCTTTCTTCCGGTAACAGCAGCATCCTGTAAACGATCTTCTATAATCTCCACATTATGCAATTTGAGGAGACGGACAATATGACGAAGGAAAGAAACCCGTTTTAATCGTGGTTCAACCAGAACAACCTGTAATTCCGGTTTGACAACGGCCAGAACCAGACCGGGAAATCCGGCCCCGGTGCCGACATCCAGCAGCGTCCCGTCGGCCGCCTCATCTTCCGGGAAAAAAGGCAGTAAGGTAAGGGAATCAAGAAAATGTTTTTCCATGATTTCAGGCATACTACTCCTGCGGGCGACCAGATTTATTTTCCTGTTCCACCGGTACAGCTCAACCGCATAGCGGCTTAAATCCTCAATTGCGGCCTCGGCAATGGAAAGATCAAGGCGCTGCAGCCCCTCGCGCAGCAACGCTGCCGCCGCCACGTGTCCGTCGGCAATGGCCATTACCGATACAATCTATTGCCCATCCTTTTCCGCATGGGCCACCCGCACCGCCACCGAGTTGCCGTGGGCGGTCAACCCTTCCAGGGCGGCTAATCGCTGGATATGTTCGGCATCACCAAGCAGGGCATCCCGGGAGCAGGAGATAATAGAACTTTTCTTCAAAAAAGTCTCCACCCCCAGGGCCGAGGCAATACGGGCCGTGCCCATGGTCGGCAGCACGTGATTGGGACCGGCCACATAATCGCCGCTGGCCTCAGGGGTATAGGATCCCAGAAAAATCGCTCCGGCATGGCGGACCTTCGGCAGCCACTGCCAGGGATCACGTACCTGCAGCTCCAGATGTTCAATGGCGATTTCATTGGCCAGGTCAACGGCCTCGGCCAGGGTATCAACGAGTAGAATCGCCCCCCGCTCATTGATGGCGGCCTCTGCGATATGCCGGCGGCTGAGCCGCTCTATCTGCAGCGCCAGCTCACGGGCGGTCTCTGCGGCCACGCTTTTACTGGTGGTAATCAACAGGGCAAGGGCCTGGGGATCATGTTCAGCCTGGGCCAGCATGTCGGCGGCAACAAAGGCCGGGACCGCCTGGTCATCGGCAATAATCAGCACCTCGCTGGGTCCGGCTAACATGTCTATCCGCACCCGGCCCATGACCTGCTGCTTGGCCTCGGCAACAAACTGATTCCCCGGCCCGACTATCACATCCACCCGGGGGATGGTGTCCGTACCAAAGGCAAGGGCAGCTATGGCCCAGGCCGATCCAGCCTTGTACACCTCATCAATGCCGACCTCGCGAGCCGCCGTCAGAAGAGCGGGACTGACCTTGCCCTCCCGGTTGGGCGGCGTCACCATCACCCGTTTTTTCACTCCGGCGACATCAGCGGGGATACCGTTCATCAATACCGAGGAAACCAGCGGCGTTGAGCCGCCCTGCCCGCCCGGAACGTACAGACCGGCCGAAGCAACCGGCCGCACCAGTCTACCGGTTACCGTGCCGTCGTCCCGGGTAGTGATCCAGGAATCTTCCAGCTCCCGTTCATGGAACCGGCGAATCCGGTCGGCGGCAAAACGAAGCGTGGCCCGGAAATCATTATCGACCAGGGTTTCGGCCTCGGAAAACTCGGCTGCCGTGACCTTGAGCGATGCGGCGGTCATCGCCGGGGCGTCAAACTTACGGGTATACTCCACCACCGCAGCATCACCTTCCTGCCGTATACGGTGCAGGATCTCCCGTACCGTGTCCCGGCAGGACCGATCTCCCAGGCTGAACCTGTCGCGCAGGTTGTCAACACATCGTTGCCCTGCCGCATCATGCACGTGTTGTATCTGTATCTTCATCATTTTCACCGTTTCGCTGCTCGTCCCGTTCCTGTTGGCAGAAGATGACTGCTTAGCACAGGCTTCCTGCCTTGTCAACATCATCGACCTTGTCTAAGATAGACCACTTAATGCTGCAGGCAAACCCTCTTTTTCCGAATCAAGAGAAATCAGTGTGAATCCGTGTCCATCCGTGGTTTTCTGATGGGAGCGGGAAATATGGCAAATATTGTTTTTCGATGTTGCCTGGCCTCGATGGTAATCAGGAAAAAATTTATGAAATCAACGCTGCTTTTTATTATTACCCTGCTTCTCTTTTTTCCCGGCCGCATTCTCGCCTTCAACAGCGGCAACTGTCATTGCTTCCGTCATCGCAGCTATGAAGTCCATAATAAGTTTGCCGCCGATGACTATCTGTTGGCCACAGGCTACAACTCATTGCTTGCCCGTGTCTTTCATATTGCCAAAAGAACAATCATCATGAAAAAGATGCAGGGCGGCATCAACGGAGATGATCTTGTTATTGGATTGTATATCCGGGAAAAAACCGGCAAACCTCTCAACCTGCTCCTCTCTGTTCGGGACAACGGCGGTTCCTGGCAACAGATACTGGCTGCGGCCCGGAAAAAGACAACGGATATGGATACCGTCCTCCATGCCGTAGCAGACGGGGTAAACGGTGAAAACCTTGCCGGGATGATCACCGGTTACATGCTGGAAAACCGCTACAACTGCTCTCCGGCAACCCTTGAAAAGCTCCGTAATGCAGGTTTTACCGACAGGGAAAGTAATCTGCTGCTGGCCCTTAGCGAGCAGACCGGCGCCCGCCTTGACCAACTCCAAAAGATGGTACGTATCCAAAAAATGAGCTGGGCGGAAATCGGGCATCATTTCGGCCTGACTCC
>JALSNT010000075.1 GCA_026986885.1 Desulfobulbaceae bacterium | reverse complement strand
CGGCCCTGCCTGTTCTTCCAGACGGGCGGCGGTATTGACCGTATCGCCGATAACCGTGTAGTCCATCCGGTTGTCCGACCCCACATTGCCGATAATGGCACTGCCGGTATTGATGCCGATACCGATTTCAAAAACCGGTTGATTCCCGGCCCTCCTTTTCCGCATTAATTTCCGCATGGCCTGCTGCATTTCCATGGCGGCCAGTATCGCCTGCCTTGCTCCTTTTTGCTCATCCGACAGGTGACCAAAAACCGCCATTAATTGATCACCGACAAATTTATCCAGCATGCCGTCATGGGCAAAGACGATATCAACCATGACGGTAAAATAATCATTAAGCATGGTTACGACATCTTCCGGTGCCATCTGCTCGGAAATTGCAGTAAATGAACGGATATCGGCAAACATGACCGTCAGGTTTTTTCGCTGGTTTTTCAGCAGCAGGGCGTCGTTTGAATTCATGATATGCTCGACAAGATTATTGCCGATATAGCGGCCAAGATGTGCCCGTAACTGTTCTTCCTGCTTGAGTCGTTCATAGGATGCGGCCAGGTCTTCGGCATATTGGAGAAGCTGGATGGATTGTTCCTGGATATCATGGCGGGCCTGGTTGAGCTGGGCAACCACCGTGTTGAAATTAACAGCAATGTTTTCCAGCTCACCATCAATGTGAAGGTCAACGGACTGGAGGGGCCGGTTTTGCGGGTCGATTGATGTCATTTCGGCAAGCGTGGCCAACTGATCGGCCGACTGCCGCAGCAGGGTAAAGCCGATGAGGATGGAAAAGAGAATCAGAGCCGCACAGATAATCAGGGTGTTGGACAGGGAAATATGTTCCTGAATAAAGAGATAGATGACCAGCAGAAAGGGAATAATACCCATCAGGCCCAGGGCAATCCTGATCTTTCGATAAAAACTCATATCCTGTTTTTTACCTGTTTTCATCGTCGGTCCACTATGGATTCTGTTTCTTCCGGCCGGCGGTGTTTTTGCCGGTAGAGTCTAAACGGTTCAAGGAAATGGACGGCAACCTGTATGTGATCTTTATGACTATCCCCGGAAGGACGTTTGCCGTCGTGCACGGCAACAACCCTGGCGGAAGTGGTCATTGTTCCCTGGATATCAGGGGTCCCGGGGAGCAGGATGGAGGCCTCAATTGTCTGTCCCGGGGTATAGTGTTCGAGTTGCCTGGAGGTGAAAAGCGCCCCGCCGCCGGATATATTGATCAGTTTTGTCGTTTCGACAAACGAGCGGCCAAGATGATCCCTGCCCTGCACCTTGAGTCGGCAGCGCAGTGGCAGACGCTGAAATTCTCTTTGTTCCATATTCTGTTAACAATTTTTTTTGATTAACATCATTGTTCAGCAAAAAGGGATAACATAGCTAAAGCCGGTTTCACCTGCAACCCAATAGAACAATGGACATCGAATTTCGAACTGCAGAATTTCGAACCGCAGTGTGCCCTGAAATGTTCGCTCTCGTCACACCGCTCTGCGGTGTGACGCAATCTGTGGCGCTCTGCGCCTGTTGTCCGTATGGAATAAACAATGTTGATTACCAATAAAGAAAGCAGACAAAGGTAGTGGTTGCTGTTTGTCCGCTTTCGTTCCACTCAAGCAGACCTACAATGTTCATTTTCTTGTTTTTTTATGACAGAAAATGAGGAGTAAGGCACTAAAACCGAAACAACAGATTACCTGTCGCTGCATTGCACTGGAAAGAGCGATGGTATCCCTGATTTCAGCCTGGCTGAGTTACAGTGGTAATCAGAATTTTTTTTAGATTTAATTTTATTCAATGGGCAGCCGGCACGACAGGATAACTGTTTCATGTCCCTTTTTCAACAAACCCCCAGTAGGGATAATCAATACGGTACGAAGCTATCAGGCCGGGATTCTGTTCCCGGCTGGCCACCAGCCACAGCTCGTTGTATCGTTTCTCCGGTGGTTCCGCAGCAAAGGGATCCCATTTCGGTAACAGGATCATGGCATTGTCCGCCGAGTATTCAATGTCGCCGGAACCCTTGAATGACCCCATATGCGGCTGTTTGTCATATTGTCCGTCCGCCCCCCGGGAAAGTTCGGAAATTACCAGAAAGGAAACCCCCAGCTCGTCACGAATGGCCTCAAGTTCCCGGAGCCAGCCATTGATGCCGGTTCTTCGTTTTGAAAGATCCTTAAAGGGCAGTTTGTGCAGACTGTCGATAACCACCAGGGTGTATTCGGAACGGGTTTCATGGCGAAGGAAATCAATATGCCTGCGCATCAGTTCCGGACTGAGTTTCCGGTCGTTGACAACCCTGAATCTGGGCAGCATGTTTTTAAACTTTTCCAGGGCTTGCTCCAGTTGTTTCTGCCGTGTTTTTTCTCTGGTTGCCGCTTTTATACGACTGGTCGTCAGGCGGCTTAATCTGCTGAGTGTACGCAGGTAAATCTTTTGCCGTCCGTTTTCAAAATCATAGTAGATGACCGGAATCTGTTTTCCGGCCATATCCGAGGCAATTTGAATAAAGAAACTTGACTTCCCGGTCTTGGGCATTCCCCCCATGATGTTGATGCCGTGAATTCCGCCCAGGGCGTTGTTAAGCCGGGGAAAATCAGACTGCATCAGCGCAAAATCTTCGCCGGATTCAAGGCGAAGACGGTCAACAAAGCGCAGGTGTTCATGTTCGGGTGAACCAAAAGGAGAAAATGAGCGGGCGGCCTTGATCATGGCAAAGGCGGTTGTTGCAAACTCATTTCCCTTGTCTGCCGCCAGCTCGCTGATGGTATATTTGTTCGGATACTCGTCGGGCCAGTGAATTATTCGTATTTTGTAGCCGATACGTTCGGCAAAAAGACGAGCTGCGGCCGCTGATTCCGCATTATTATCGACAAAGAGAAACAGGGTCAGGAGCCATTGTATACGGCCGGGATCAAGCTGCTTAAGCTCTGCGGTGGCGGGCAGGGCAATGCAGGGAAGCCCCAACTGCTTGAGAATCAGGAGATTGTCTTCCCCCACGGTGACTGCCAGCGATCCGTTTTCACAATGCCTGATATCGCCGCTGTTCCACAGGGTAAAGGGATATTGAAAAAAGCGGTCGTCACCATACCAGAAGTTATCTTCCGGTTTATCGGGATGGACACAGTGGGCAGAATAGCAGTTATCATCATCCTGGATATAGGGGTAGACAAGATAACGGCCGTTATAACCGATTTTCATCTCGGTGAGGACTTTCCGCCCTACACCCATGGCGGCGAAACGATCAAAAAGCCGATCGGTCATTTTGTCCTGGAATCCAGGAATTTCATTATTTATATTGTTAGCCGGATAGTCGGATTGTTGTATCCCATAGTCCCGGTCCGGATCGTAACCGGGCACGGAGTTAAGATGCAGTTTTCTCAGACGCCCGAAGTGAAGAGGAAATCCGCCGGGTACGCAACGGTTGCTGCATCGGAAATAGCCATGGAAGTAACTGGCCTGGTTGAGAAAGACAATCAGATTACCGTTGTCGTTCCCCTGTTTTTCTCTGCAGAAAGGGCAGGCGGTTGTAAGGATGTTGTCTTTCATCCGCCCATCTGGTAATTGTTCCCGGTAGAATCTGGTTATTGTATCAATCATGGTTATCCGTCATTGATGGGTTTCAAAGTTCCGGCATGGTAAAATGATATTGGTGGAACACGGTTATCGGCGTTGGTTTTTATTAGTCCATCATGCATAGATGTATTGATAGATGTATTGAATCAGAAACAGCATGGGTATTCAATGAAATAGCGCGGTTGGAGGAATAAATATGCAGGAGTTGCCCGATTTTGAAAAAATGGATCTTTTCTACCTCGGTCGTGAACTGGATCCGGACAGCGGGAAAACAATCGATCTTCCCCTGCTGTACAAGAGTAAAAATTTCACGACCCATGGTGTTATCCTGGGGATGACCGGCAGCGGTAAGACCGGTTTGGGTATAGCCCTGTTGGAGGAAGCGGCGCTGGACAAGATACCGGCGATCATTATTGATCCCAAAGGAGACATGGCCGACCTGCTGCTCTCCTTTCCGGATCTGGCGGCCACGGATTTTACACCCTGGGTCGATACTGATAAGGCAAGGCAGCAATCTCTGACGCCGGAAGAACTGGCAGCCGCCACCGCAGACAACTGGAAAAAGGGGTTGGCGGCCTGGGGTCAGGATGGAGACAGGATTCGTCGCATGCGGCAGAACACCGAATTTTCGATCTACACACCGGGTTCCAGCGCCGGTAGTCCGATTTCGGTCCTGAACAGTCTGCAGGCACCGGGAGAAGAGGTCATCGCCGATGACGAAGTCCTTGCCGAGATGGTCAACTCTGCTGTTTCTTCTCTGCTGGTACTGGTGGGTATCAAGGCTGATCCCCTCAAGAGCCGGCAGCACATTCTGCTCTCCTCCATTCTCCTTGCCCACTGGCGAAAGGGCGAGGATCTGGACATGGAAGGTTTGATAGGTTCGGTGGTTAAACCTCCTTTTGAACGGGTGGGGGTCTTTTCGCTGGATAATTTTTATCCGCAACCCGAACGAATGGAACTGGCCATGCAGCTGAACAATATCCTGGCCAGTCCTTCTTTTGCCGCCTGGAGCAAGGGGGCATCCCTTGATATTGATGCGTTTCTTTATACGAAAGAGGGGAAACCCCGCCATTGTATTTTTTCCATTGCCCATCTCGGGGATGAGGAGCGGATGTTTTTCGTTACCCTGCTGCTTGGCCGCCTGTTAGGGTGGATGCGCAGGCAACAGGGAAGTTCAAGTCTTCGCTGCCTGCTCTATATGGATGAAATATTCGGCTATTTTCCGCCAAGCGCTAATCCGCCGGCAAAAAAGGCCATGTTG
>JALSNT010000074.1 GCA_026986885.1 Desulfobulbaceae bacterium | reverse complement strand
CCCGCATCTTCGGAACTTTCATGCGTTTCACCTGCGACCTTCGTTAAATATGCAGGTTAGAGAAAATTCTGCTGATATTCGCCCGGCGTCACCGTTGTCATGGCCTTGAAGTGACGATGGAGGTGGCTTTGGTCAAAGAAACCACATTCCAGGGCGACCTGGGCCGGTTCCATGCCCCGGCGCAACAGTTTCCTGGCCTTGCTGATACGGCAGTTGAGGCGAAAGGCGTGTGGGGTAATACCGGTTGCCGTCTTGAATCGGCGCAGCAGGGTATAGGGATTGACGGAGAGTTGCCGGGCAAGCTGCTCCAGGGAGAGGGGGGCGGCTATATTATCCGCCAGCAGGGTCTTAATCTCTTCGATATGGAGTTGTCGGTCGGGAGGGCTTGTGTCCGGATGTTCAGGATTGCAGCAGCGCAGGAAGACGGCCTGGATAAATTCCGCAAGTGCCGGCGCAAGAGCGCACTTTTCTGTATTTTCACCGGTAAACATCGCGGCCAGGGCAAGGAATTCCCGGTAGAGGTGTTCATGGGCAAGAAGAACGGTATCGACCGGCAAGAACTCCTGTTGCCGCCACAGTTTTGCCTGCACCCGCCCGCACCAGGCGGAGTCAAGGTAGAGAATCAGGTAATTGCGCTTTTTCTTTTCCCGGGGATTGCAGAAATGCAGGGTGCCGGGATTGATCAGGGCCAGGCTGCCCGGGCCGAGGACGGCCTTTGTCCCGGCCACGTCATAGATGACTTCTCCGGCATCAACGGCGCCGATGGAAAAGCGGTGATGCAGGTGCGGCTTGAAATGACGGCCGCTGTTGGTCGATCGCCGCAGTTCGGCAAACGGCATGCCCGCAGGTATGAAGAAATTCTCCTGGTTATCCGCGGCTCTTGTTTTCATGGTCTCCCTGTTATTCCCATGCCGTTCGTACTGCCTGCAGGAGAATTCGTACCCTGGCATCTTCCCGGCGGGAGCGTAATGTAACAAAAGACAGAGCAAGGGGATAGCTTTCTTTTTCCCAGATGACCACTTCACCACTGTCGGCAGCCTGGGCGGCATCTTCCTCCACCATAAAGTTGAGGCCGATACCGGCCCTGACCATGGCCCCGATGGTCGTGTCGTTATCGGCCCGTATGATAATGTCCGGAAACAGGCCCAGATCGTGAAACTGCTCTTTCATAACCCGGCAATAGGGACATTCCAGCGGATTACCTATCCAGGGCAGGGCGGCAATGTCCTCTTTGCTGCCGTTGTTAATGGTATCTTTCAGGCTTACGGGGCCGACGATATAGAGTCGTTTGCTGGTCAGGTGAAGTTGTGAGAACCGGGATTCCGGGCAGTCGCCGAAGATAAATCCGCCTTCCAGCTCCCGGCTTGCCAGCAGTTTGAGAATATTGCCGGATACGGTCTGGTTGATACTGATGTCATAACCGGGAGATTTCCTGCTGATGGTTGTACAGATTTTTTCCGCCCGCAAAACAGAGGGATCAGCGTTGAGCCCTACATGTATGGAGCGGCTGCCGGTAATCGTTGCGGTTGTTGTTCTGTCGGCAGTCATCTCCTTAACCAGTTCGCCCAGTCGTGCTATCCCCTGTTCAAGTTTTTCCGTTAAGGGATGGCCGCAGCTCATCCGGATGTAATGGGCGTACTGGTTGCTGCCCGAACAGAGCGCGCCCGGAAAAATGGAAATGTTGTTTTTGGCGGCCCGGCTCCAGAGTTTGAGGCTGTCAATGGTTTTGGCAAGCTCCACCCATAGGGTATAGCCGCCCCTGGGCACGGAAATTTTTGTGCCCTTTGGGAAAAAGCGGTCAATGGCAAGGGCTGTATCCGTGGTCTGTTGTTTGAGGCTGTTGCGCATTTTGCGCAGGTGTCGGTCCATGGCCCCCCTGCCGAGAAAATCAGCGATAACCAGCTGGTTGAACTGGGGAGCGGCAATGGAAGCGTTGAATTTGAGCCGTTTGATTTTTTCCCGATATATGCCCGGCAGTGTCCAGCCCACCCGCAGGTCGGGTATCAGTGTTTTGGAAAAGGATGAGCAATAGAGAACCAGGCCCCTGCGATCATAGGATTTCAGCGGCGCCGGTCTGACATTTCCAAAATAGAGATCACCATAGATATCGTCCTCAATGATCGGTACTCCCTGGTCATTCATAATCCGCACAAGCTCTCTTTTGTTCACTTCATCCATGGCATAGCCCTGGGGATTATGGAAATTCGGATTGAAAAGAGCGGCCCGCACATCATGTTCATTCAGGATTTTGCCGATTCGGTCCGGGTCGATGCCCGCTTTTGAGTCGACCGGCACCTCCAGCACCCGCATGTTAAGGTCTTCGATTAATTGCAGGTAACAGAGAAAGGTTGGTGACTCAACCAGGATAATGTCGCCGGGCCGGGCCACCACCCGCAGGCAGAGGTCAATGGCATGCATGCATCCGTTGGTGATGATGATTTCTTCGTTGGCCGGAGGAGGGGTAAAATTAAGACAACAGCGGGCAATCTGCCGTTGGAGTTCAGGTTCTCCCGTCGGATGACCATAGCTGAGCCGCTCGCCTTTCTGGTACCGGGAGGTAACCGAGCGCATGCTTGCCGCCAATTGTTTGTGCGGCAGTAAAGATGGTGACGGGATGGCTGTGCCGAAGGGCAGCATATCCCTGGAGATGGACGTCTGGATCATGTCGGCCAGGGTATTGACGGCTACCTTATGCGCTTTGACGGGCTTACTGCCCAGGGTAGGCGTATCGACAAGATGGTGCAGTTGCGGCCGCGCGTAAAAGCCGGATTTCTCCCGGACCTCAACAACGCCGCGCTGCTCAAGTTCCATATAGGCCTGGTACACGGTTGAGATGGACCGGCCGGTTTCCGCATGCAGCTTGCGCAGTGACGGCAGTTTCTCTCCTGCCCGGTACCTTCCGGAAAGAATGTCTTTTTCAAGTCTGTCGGCCAGCTTGACGTACTGGAATTTTTTTTCCATACCCATGAACTGTTATGCATATTTTTCTTCATCACTGAATCTGTCATGTGTCTACCAGGTTTGGTAGGTTAGGGGAAAGGAAAAAAGGAAAAAAGAGGAAAAGGGAAAAATGGAAAAAGGATCTCCGGGAAGAATAAACAGCAGCAGGATAGCCGACGTTTTGTCGCTTGTGCAATATCTGTTAACGCCGGTTGATACCAGCGCCGGGCAACCGGGCCGCTCTAACCGGCGGCGACAGGAGGCGCACCGGCAATCGTTGCTGTCGGAAATGTGTAAATGGCTTTTCTGGTGGATGATATCCATTGTTGTCGGCTGTCTTATCGGATGGTTGCACTAACTGTCATCCCTGACAAAAGCAGTACAGTTTACCTGTGGAGGGAAAAATGGTTACAGATGTTTGTAATGGAAAAGGAAAACGGGATGAGACCTGCAGGGAAAATGCCCAACGGCAGCGGAAAACCAGGCAATTGTTTGCAGCGGCCGTCCGGGGGATTGACCGGCCCGGATGGTTACAGGTGATCTGCCCGGGCGCAGGCCGTCTTGACGGACAGGGAACTGTTGTCTCCCTGGATCGGATAACCAGGTTCAGGAGTCAACCGGTCTATGATCCGGTTGTTTTTTCCTTTGCTGAGGATTGTCGTCCCGAGCCGGCATTGCTGCCTGTTTTGCAGTATTGCCGCATGTTGCTCAAACCCGGCGGCCGACTGGCCCTGTTGCTGCCTGCCTCCGTGCCGCCGACCCCGTATGATTATTTTATGTGCCGTTTGTTGCCGGGCAGGTGGGCCAGGCACAGAAGCGATGCTGCTGCACTGCTGCAGTCCGCCGGTTTGACGGAAGTACGTCATTTTGTATCCATGGGCAGCGGCAGGGTGATATGGGGTCTGCGCCCTGTTTCCCGGTAGATAACCCTGCTGCATGGGGCAGCGCAAAATTTGCATATTGAGGTGAAATGCTCAATTTAGATAGCATTCAGCCTTACAGGGAGGGTGATTTAACGGTATGTTTCCAGCCATAATCATAAAATCGTAAAAAGCGTGGTTGTACAATTTGTGTAACTTATAATTTGCACACCGGATATTCACCTGTTTTCTCTTATTTCTTTACATTTTTCGCTTGCTTTTCAGTATAGTTGCTCTATACATAAGAGGTATAAGCGAAAGTTTTAAGTAGTATCAGGATCGATTGTTTGTCGATTCCAGGTTGATGCTTGCAGTCAATCGATTAATTTCAGTTTATGCCGCAGGCAGAGGAGGGTTTCATGGCACGCCGGGTTATGGATCAAAAAAAAGGTATCCAGGTCAACCGTCGGGGCTTTATCAAGGGATGCACCATGGCGGCGGCGGCACTTGGTCTTTCCGAGGCCATGGTGCCGAAACTCGTCGAGGCGGCAACCTCGGCCAAACGGCCGCCCGTTGTCTGGCTGCATTTTCAGGAATGCACCGGCTGTACGGAAAGCCTGCTGCGGGCATCGCACCCGGACATCGGCAGATTGATTCTGGATATTATCTCGCTTGACTACCATGAAACCGTGATGGCGCCATCCGGTTTTCAGGCGGAACAATCACTGGACGATGCCATTGACGGCAAGGAAGGTAAGTTCATCTGTGTGGTCGAGGGCGCTATTCCGACCAAAGACGGCGGCATTTACTGCAAGATCGGTGATCGTACGGCCATGGAAATCCTGGCCGATGTCGGTCCAAAGGCTGCCGCCGTGATTGCCATCGGCACCTGTGCCGCATTCGGCGGTATCCAGGCCGCCGATCCTAACCCCACCGGCGCCGTCGGCGTGAGCAAGCTGCTTTCCGGCACCCCGATTATCAATATTCCCGGCTGTCCGCCCAATCCCATTTGTTTTTTAGGCACGGTACTCCATTATCTTACCTTTAAAA
>JALSNT010000073.1 GCA_026986885.1 Desulfobulbaceae bacterium | reverse complement strand
TAAAGCAGTCCGGATCGCCGATGGACCTGAACAGGCGGATAATATTTCTGGTGATATACCAGGGGGCATCCTGTTCCAGAAGGAGAAGCAAGGCGTTGCGGGCCGGTTTGCCGATTTCTTCGATCAGCTTGAGCAGCAGTTCCCGCTCTTCCCTGATTTCGCTTTTCCCCAACCTGGTCAGGAGAAAATTAGCGGCGCCTGAACCCATGCGTGCAATGAGATAGCGACTGTTTTCCTGATCCTGATTGTCACTTTGTATATTTTCCAGAAGAGGATCGAGCAGGAGAGGATCGGCAAGCCGGTCCAGACAGATTTGCGCATGCTGCGCCAGATTGACCGTACGCTCGTCGGTATGGATGGTCAGATCGAAGATAGGGTCAAGAGAACTTACCGCCCGATTATATTCCCTGTATTGAATATGGTGTCTGGTGAGACGTTCAAAGACATTTAGAGTCTGAAAAGCCGCCTGCAGATCCTCCATGTGCGGCATGGCCATGGTCAGGGCCGGCAATAGTTTGTCAAGCCGTTGCCACTCTTCGGCGTCGGCCAGGGTCGAGGCAGTCCGGCCAAGGGATTCAGCGCATCCTCTGCGGATAGCGGCGTTGTTATTGCGCAAGCCGCTGACTATTCTGGTTAATACCTGATCAACAGCTTCCTGCTTGTCATGATTGAGCAGTCGGCTGATGCCGGCAGGCAGAGACTGAAGAAACTGTTCGTTTTTAAGGACATTTTGATCTCCGGCCAGCAGTTGTCGTATGTTTTCCCGGATGTATTCATCCCCCATCTGCCGGTCTTGTTCCCGCTGCTTCTGATGCAGGGCAAGGGCAGCCCGTAACTTCTCTCCACGCACGGTCTGCATGAGGCGCTGGTAAGCAGTCTGCAGTTCCTCATCATCCAGCTTAAGCTGGGGCATATGTATTTTTTTCTGGGCAAGGAGGTTGAGTTCCTGGGCAATATTTTCAAATTTGTCATCTGCCATCTGGGCGATGACGGTTCCATAAAGCTGGCGACCGAAAATACCTTTAAATTTCTGTACCAGAATCTTGCCTAATTCCTGTTCATCCAGAGATGCCATCCGAGCGCCTGCCCTGGAGGCGACCTGATTGTAGAGCGTTGGTGACAGTTCTTTTTCGTAACGTTGCAGCAGGTTGGTAAACGTATCAGGGGTAGCTGTTTTGTGCTGAGTGCCGACAAGTGTTCGCAAGGCGGTAACGAGTACCGGCGCCGACCAATCTGGTTGTTGCAGAGAAGGGAGGAGATCTGAGGGGGTGGGCTGATCCGCAAGGCTGATAAGGGCTTGCGCCTCCTGTATCCTTTTAGTTATCTTCTTGATTTCATCAGCTTTGCTGCTGGATGCCAGGGTCTTTTCTATTCCTTCGATATGCGCATCCGAGCCGGCAGGGATTTTTTCGGCCAGATCAATTAACAGTTCCTCAAGCCGGTTTACATCCAGTTGCTCCACGGTTTTTTCCATCAGGATCCTGGAGCTGTCCATTGTGGGGAGAGTGGCGAGCAGTTGGGCAAGAATATTGCTGTTAAGACCGGCAAGTGCGGTTGCCGATCGTTCAAGCAGGATATTTTTTTTCTTGTCGCCGCTATTGTTTTCAAGCCGCTGGACAAGGGCCTGCAGGCTTTCCTTGTTGCCGGATTGCTCAGTCTTGTCAATGGAGGCGGCACTCTTGCCGATGGTGGCAAAAAAACGCTGTAATTCATCCGTTGACAGATCAGCAATGTTTTGCCCGCTTTCTTCTGCTTCAGCAAGGACATATTGAACGAGTTCGGCGTCGCTGACCTGTAAAAAACTACCCTCGGGAAGAACCCGGCCTTCCGGAGCGATTTGTTCACCTTTGCGGATGGCCACGTATTTTTTTTCATCAACGGTAACTGATTTGAGTCCGGCATGACGCAGAAGATCACTCACAGGTTCCTGCGGCCCAAATTGACCCGATGCCTCCGCCAGTATTTCCAGTAGTTTGCTGCAGTCGGCAGCTGAAAAGGTGGCGCGAAAGCTCAGGGTATGGATCTGCAGGGTTTCAAAGATTTCTACCAGACCGGTGATTTGCGGACGTTGCTGGTCTTTTTCAGGAAGTGGCCTGCCGTTTATCAGTATTTTCAGTTCTGAAGAGCCGATGGTTAGGTCTTTTTTCTTCTGTTGAAAGATAGTTGTCAGAGTATCTATGACATAATCAACGCTTTTTTTGACCTGCGGATTTGCAGGCGGGTAGATGCGGGTGGTGCGGAGGGCGGAGTAGAGCCTGATTGGTAATTCCGTCAAGAGTTCATGATCTTTCTGGGAATCTGGAATAGGCATGGAAGTGATGGGCTATGTTTTTACTACCTGAATTGAGCGTTTCACTCATCTGCAATTTATAAAAAGATAAATGATTACAGGATATTTTCTTTATAAAATGTTGCAGATGAGTGAAACCATACGGGATTTCCATTTCGCTCAATTTAGATACGAATTTATCGAAGGTGCAATAATTAAGAAATAGCACAGGTGTGAAAGTAATGTCAAGGTGAGGGAACGGATTATTGGTTTATTCGAGGGGTTATAACCTTATGGAAGAGCAGAAGCCGGACAAGTTCGTTCATGGGCAGGCCTATGGCGTTGGAACAGGAACCGTTAATTTTTTCAATCAGAAACCCGCCCTTTCCCTGCAGTCCATAAGCCCCGGCCTTGTCCAGGGGTTCGCCTGTCTGTATATAGGCCTTAAGTAATGTATCGGAAAATGAACCAAAAGAGATTGTCGTTGCCTTGACGATGGCGCTTGTCAGCGATTTTTTCCTGCAGTGGAGACAGAGTCCGGTGAGAACCATGTGGGATCTTCCCCGAAGCTTCTGCAGGGTTTTCAGGGCCTGGATGTCATTTTCAGGTTTACCGATTATTTCCCCATCCATGGCGATGATTGTATCGGCTCCGATGATAAAAGCTCCCGCATGGTGATGGCCGAGGGACCTGGCCTTGTTCACTGCCATGCGCTTGGCAAAGGTATCGGCGGCTTCATTGGCAAGGGGTATTTCGTCAATTACAGCGGCTTGCGAAGTAAAGTTGAGTCCCAGCTCTTGAAGAAAGTGGATGCGCCTGGGGGAAGATGAGGCCAGGATAATCTGTTGGTTGGTTGTAAATAGTGATGGTCTCATAAGAAGATTTTTTGCTCCTCCAGTTCCTGGCGGCTATAGTAGATACGAACGAGAAACAGACCGTTGGCCGGTGCGGTAGGCCCTGCAGCTTCTCGATTTTCCGCCTGGATTATGGCGGAAAATTCCCTGGGGGAAATTTTACCTTGAGCAGCGAGAAGCAGGGTGCCTGCGATGTTGCGTATCATATGGCGAAGGAAACCATCGCCGGTGAATATCAGGGAAAAGTGAAGAGGATTTTTTTTGTTTTCAACGAGATGCGCCTGGAACAGTGTGCGTGTTGATCCGCGTTTTCCGGGTTTAGTCAGATCCCTTGAGCCGGCACCTTCAAAACTTGCAAAATCGTGGGATCCCAGCAGGTTCTGCAGGCAGGCATGAACGGGGCTGGTGTTGAATGGTCCGGGAAAATGGGTTTCATACAGGCGTCTTGTCGGGTCCATTACCGGGCCGGTGTATAGATCATAGCGGTAGGTTTTGGCAATGGCTGACATGCGGCTGTGAAAATCAGGAGGCACCTGCTCTGCATTGAGTATTCGTATGTCGGCAGGCAGCAGGCTGTTGAGACCACGGCCAAGAGCGGCAAGCGATAACGAGGCCGTGGTCTGAAAATGAGCAACCATACCCAGTGCATGGACACCGGCATCCGTTCTGCCCGCTCCATGCAGGTGGATCTGCTCATTACAGATCAGGCTGAGCTTTTCTTCGAGTGTGCCCTGAATGGTCGGGACGGATACCTGCCGCTGCCATCCCTTATAGGCCGTGCCGTCAAAACTGATGAGCAGGCGAATGGCCCGTGCTGCCTGCATCAGGGGAAGAATGGTGCGCCCATCAGCCCTCTGGTTTCAGGGAAGCCATTCATCAGGTTCATGTTCTGGACCGCCTGTCCTGCTGCTCCTTTGGCAATGTTGTCAATGGCGCTTATGACAATGATACGTTTGGTTCTTTTATCTATCTGTACACCAATGTCGCAGCAGTTGCTGCCGCGCACATACTGGGTGGCAACCATTTCACCGGGCGGACAGATGCGGACAAAGGGTTCGTCACCGTATTTTTTTTCATACAGCTCCCTGAGGGAGTCTGTATCGACATCAGCAGCAAGGGAGGCATACATGGTGCTGAGGATTCCTCTGGAGATGGGCAGCAGGTGCGGTGTGAAGGATATGGTGACATCCCGGCCTGCAAGAAGCGACAGCTCCTGCTCCATTTCCGGAATATGCCGATGGCTGCCGCCTACTTTATAGGCACGAAACCCGTCGGCAACCTCACAGAACAGGGTGGATACGCTTGCCGATCGTCCGGCTCCCGATGTGCCGGATTTAGAATCTATAATGAGGGTTTTTGTATCAATCACTCCTTTGCGCAAGAGCGGGGCAAGGCCAAGGATAACCGAGGTGGGATAGCAGCCGGGATTTGCCGTTAGCAAAGTATCTTTAATTCGGTCACGATACAGTTCGGGCAGACCGTATACGGCATCCTGAAGAAGCTCGGGACAGGTATGGGGCTGGTACCATTGTTTGTAAACTTCGGCGTCGCGGATTCTGAAGTCGGCACTGAGATCAACCACCTTTTTGCCGGCGTCAACAAGGGGCGGCACGATTTCCATCGCCGTTTTATGGGGAACGGCCGTGAAAAAAAAGTCGGCCTTATCAGCCAGAGCCTGTGGATCGGGATTTTCACAGATAAGGGAAACACGTTTACGCAGGCTGGGAAAAACAGA
>JALSNT010000072.1 GCA_026986885.1 Desulfobulbaceae bacterium | reverse complement strand
CCGGAAGAACAGCTGCTGCAGGAGATGAGTCCGGCCGGCAGGTCTGCCTGGAATCTTCTGTTTGAAAAAGTCATGGGTCAGATGCGCTTTGGTGATAAGGGCCGCACCGAAGAAGAGGTACTGACCGATCTCTATGCTGCCAAACGTGATGTTCGCCGGTCGGCAGCCGATGAAATGACCGCTGGACTACGAGAGCAGTTGCACGTTCTGACCCATGTCTTTAATACGTTGGCCGCTGAAAAAATGATTGTTGACCGTCTGCGCGGCTATGAGTCCTGGCTTGCCCCCATGAACCTGGAAAATGAGATTGAGGAGACAACTGTTGCCACCCTTATCTCGGCAGTGACTGAACGTTACCCCGTTGTTCATCGGTATTATGCGCTGAAAAGGGAGTTGCTGAAACTTGACGAACTCTTTGATTATGATCGTTATGCGCCGATTCCCGGTCAGGATGAAACCAGGATTTCCTGGTCCCGATGCAGGCGTATCGTCCTTGATTCATTTGCTGCGTTTTCACCGAAAATGGCGGAAATCGCCGGGATGTTTTTTGAGAAGAGATGGATCCATGCACCAATTGTTAAAAACAAGCGGGGTGGCGCCTTTGCCCATCCCTGTGTGCCCGAAGTTCATCCCTATGTGATGGTCAACTATACCGGCAACCTGCGGGATGTGTCCACAGTGGCCCATGAGCTGGGGCATGGCGTGCACCAGTATCTGGCTGCCGGGCAGGGGTTTTATAATTCCGATACCCCGCTTGTGTTAGCGGAAACAGCCTCTGTTTTTGCCGAACTTCTTGTCTTTAAAGCCCAGGTGCGGCTGCTTGATGATCCTGCTGCCCGGCGGGCCTTTATCTGTGGCAAACTGGAATCCATCTTTGCAACTGTTTTTCGGCAGGTGGCCATGAACAGGTTTGAAGATGCCATGCACCGGGCAAGGAGAAACCAGGGGGAACTTTCCAGCGATCAATTATCCGAATTCTGGCTTGCCACCCAGAAACCCATGTTTGGTGACTCGGTAACCCTGCGGCCGGATTATGGTATTTGGTGGTCATATATACCACATTTTTTAGGCACTCCAGGGTATGTCTATTCCTATGCCTTTGGCGAGCTGCTGGTGCTGGCCTTGTATAGTCGGTATCAGCAGGAGGGGGAAGCCTTTGTCGATAACTATCTGGCTTTGCTGGCAGCAGGCGGCAGCAAGAGTCCCCGGGAGCTGCTTGCTCCTTTTGACATAACCCTTGATGATCCGGCTTTCTGGCATGGCGGGCTGGATATTATCGAACAGATGCTTGGCCAGGTGGAAGAAGTTGCCGAAGTGGAAAAAGGACAGGGTTAGTCCTCCTGAGAAGTGGCACCTTTATTGCGGTTCTGCCCGGCATCCTGTTGGACGATAATCATGGTCAGAGCGATGAGAATAATGCCCGGCAGCGTGCGGGCAGGCGGTAGACCGTGCCCAAGCGCCCAGTCAACAAGGAGGATCAGGGGAGGGTAGAGATAGGAATAGGCCATAACCCTGGTCGGCCCCAGGCGGATCGTGGACCATTGAGAGAGAAAAAAGGTAATCAGCGTACAGAAGATTGCCAGGTAGAGAACCCCGGCCCAGGTCGAGGACAAAATGGTGTTCCAGTGAATTACCGCCAATCGCGGTGCAGTCGCTAACAACAGCCATCCGCAGCCGGTGGCCAGAATCCAGAAGGTCATCACCGGCATGGGCTCATTTTGGTAGAGGAGTTTTATCAGCGGAGTGTAAAGCCCCATCAGCAGGCAGGCCCCTAAAAAAATCAGATCGCCCCTGTTCAGGACCAGGGCTGCCATTCTTGCCGGATCACCCTGGAAAATTACCCAGATTGCGCCTAACATTGCGCAGAACAGGGCGATGAGCCGGTTGCGTCCCAGCCGTTCTTTGAGAAGAATCATACTGTATATACCGGAAATACCAGGCACAAGAGTAAAGATGACACCCGTGTTGATGGCCGAGGTATAGCGCAGGGAGACAAACATCAGGACAAAAAAGGACGTGAGGGTAAAGCTTATCAGGCTGTAACGGGCGAGAGACAAGAGTGGTGGTTTTTTCAGACCGTATTTTTTTCGCACCAGGGGCAGGAAAAACAGCGTTGCCAGGGAAAAGCGAACCAGGGTCAGAAGAAAGGGATCTATGTTGTCGGCAATGGCCTTGCCGACGGTAAAAGAGGTTGAACCCAACCCGGCAGCCAGCAGCATAAAAACGGTGGCTGCCCTGTATTGCCGCCGGGTTTTCTGTTTAGACAAGCTGTTTGGCAAGAAGTGGATGCAGAACAGGATTTGCGGCCAGGATCTCCGGGGTAAACGGCGAGTATTCCTTGCCACCGAAATCTGTTACCCTGCCGCCCGCCTCTTCGACCAGCAACCAGCCGGCAGCCGTGTCCCAGGGCTTAAGATCCATCTCCCAGAAGCCGTCCAGCCGGCCGCAGGCCACATAGGCAAGATCAACGGCCGCTGCTCCTGCCCGGCGGATATCACGCACTTTGGGAAGGATGGCCCGCATCTGACTCATGACATCATCAAGCCGGGCATGGATGTCATAGGGAAAGCCGGTGGCAACCAGGGCCTGAACAAGAAAATCCGTTTCCGTTACCTGAATTTTTTTCCCATTAAGCCATGCTCCGCCATCCTGCCGGCAGCAGAACAGTTCGTCCTGAAGAGGGCAGTAAATAACGCCGATGGTTGTGTGTCCGTTTTCCATAAGGGCAATGGAGACGGCAAAAATAGGAAATCCGTGGGCAAAGTTGGTTGTACCGTCCAGCGGATCAACCACCCATATTCTACCCTCAGGTTCTTTGAGGTCATCACCAGCTGATTCTTCCGCTATGATCGGGATATCAGGTGTATCCTCCTGTAAAGAGGCGACAATGGCGGTCTCAGAGGCAACATCCGCTTCCGTCACCAGATTGATTTCCCCTTTCATGGTGATTGTATGCGGTTTTCCATAGAGATCCCTGAGAATAAAACCACCTGTCAGGGCCGCGCGACAGGCGGCCAGCAGTAGAGGATATTGTGTTTTATCCGGACAGATATCCTTGAGGAAATCGAGTCTATTCATGGAATCACCTTGCTTGCTCCCATATGTAACTTTATGGGCATATATTGGTATGGTAACGGCATACACGTACGTCGTTACGTCAGGCATGTAATAAAGACTTTACTGATAAAACCAACCTTTGGCAAGTCCACTGAACAGTTACGTCCCATGGTAGCGTTGAACTTCAGCAGCCATCCGGACAGTTACCCTGATTACTTTTATTATAATCGTTGCCACAGACTGAGGGCTCTTTGATATATTTTGGTTCTGGGCAGATCAAGGTCGCCGGCCATCGTTTTGACAGCGTCTTTTAAGGTCATGCCCGGTTGATCCCGGTACCAGAGGATGAGTTCGTCAAGATCTTCCGGTTTATCCTTTGGCATTTTTGCAGCGCCGTCAATCATGACGACAAACTCTCCCCGGTTCTTTCCTGAGCAGCTTCGGCAGAGATCGGACAGGAGTCCATGTCGGCATTCTTCATGCAGCTTGGTTAACTCACGAAAAACCATGCCCTGTCTGTCACCCATGACATGGAGTAAATCTTTGAGGCTCTGTTCGATTCTATGGGGAGATTCATAAAAAAATATCGGCCAGGAAAGGGTGGCTAACTGTTTGAAAAAGTCTCTGCGCATTTTTTGTTTGTGGGGTGGAAAACCGGCAAAAAAGAATTGGCTGCTTTCAAGACCGGCGATGGAAAGGGCTGTCGTCAGGGCTGATGGCCCGGAAACGGGAACAACCGGCAGGCCTGCTTCTCTTGCCAGGGTAACAAGCACGGCTCCAGGGTCGGAGAGGGCAGGGGTGCCGGCATCGGAAACTATTGCAATTTTTTTCCCTTCCTGTAATTTTCGGAGCAGAAATTTTGCTTTTTCCCGTTCTTTTTCACGATAATAACTGGTCAGTGGAGTTGTTATTTTCAAGTGAGTCATTAATTTTTTTGTATGCCTCGTATCTTCGCAGGCAACAAGATCAACACTCTGAAGTATATGGACGGCCCTTTTGCTTATCTCTTCAAGATTGCCGATAGGGGTTGCGACAACATAAAGTATACCGTCAGGAGTTTTTTTTTCAGTCATTATTGTTTTCCTATACATAGATGGTAAGCAGGAGTGTATTTGCAGAAAATGATTCAAGCGGGATTGTTTTTTAATCCTTGCATCAGTCGCAGTTCCTGGATTATCCAGCGTCCTATGGATGTACTGTTTCGTGAGAGGTCAGCAAGGCCCCGTTTGAGAGGGTGAACACGCATAGCGACTATTCTTTCTACAATGAGCACATTCACCATCCAACAATTAAAACTGTTTAGCAGTATTCTCGCGCAGCAAAACGAAGCTGATGCAATTATGAAGACTGCTGTCCGAGCTGTACGCAAGATTTTTTCCGCTGACAATAGCTGGCTCCTCCATCCCTGCGTTGACGATACTCCCACCTGCAGGATTCAATTTTTTGCCTGCCGTAAACATATGCCCTGTTTTAGCCGGCTTGACAAGGCCATTGTGGTTGACGAGTCTTTGCAGCGATTTTTTCACCGGTTCAATCACAGTAAAAAGGGTTCGACCTTTCAGAGCAGGAAATGCACTGTTTTTTCCAATTGTTATCCAGGCAGAACGTGTTCATGTGCGCAGTTGATCATGATCCTGAGAACCAAAAATGATCGACCGTGGCTATTTGGGATCTGTGATAGAAAGGTCAAACAATGGTCGCAGGAGAAAATTGACTTTTTCTATCTTATCGGTGAGCGGTTACAGGACAGTTATGATGCGGTTCGATTACGGGAAACCGTTCAACGCGATATTGCCAAACGACAGAA
>JALSNT010000071.1 GCA_026986885.1 Desulfobulbaceae bacterium | reverse complement strand
TACTTCTTCCTGTCAAGTCTATAATAAATAGTGTCGACCGGATTCCTTGACAACCGGGAAATGAGTGATATTTTATACAATCACAACCATGAACATGGGTATTCTCGACAGCAATCCTGCTGAAATACTGATGAAAAATAATAGCGCCGACTTTAGGCTCCGGGAGGTGAAAAATGGGTGAAGAAGCAAGCATGAAAAATACAAAAAAAGAAATGCTGGAGATCATACACCGGTTGCAAAAGAAGCTGGAACAAAAAGAACAGGCACAACTTAATCCCGAAAAGGTCAAAGAAGAGACCAAAAAGAGCAAAACCATACAGCAGGCCGACCAGACGGTTGACGCAGATCTCGTCAATCAAATCCATACCCTTAAATTGTCCATAAATCAGGAACTGACGGCGCTCTCGCAGAAGATACAGGCGGAGGCGGAACAGTATACAAACCTGAATGCGGCGATTGCAATAAAACAGGCGGAACTCGAAAACCTGTACGGGATTGAAAAGGAGGCGGCAAAGCTGGCTACCATTCTTGAAGCTCAGCAGCAAACCCGGGAAAATTTCGCTGAGGAAATGGACACAAAACGCGAACAGCTTACCCGGGAGCTGGCAGTTAGACAACAAAAACTCGAAGATCAGATCGCAGAAACCAAAAAGAACTGGCAAAGGGAAAAAACCGCTTACCTTGAAGCCTTGGCAGAGGAGAAGGAAAAGAATAAAAAGGAGAGGATCCGTGAGCAGGAGGAATATGATTACCAGACAAAACGGGCCCGCGAGCTGGCGCAAAACAAATTCAATGACGAAATGGAGCAGGCCCAGAAAGACCTGAAAGAACAAAAGCATATTTTTGAGCAATTTCAGCGGGACAAAACCGCCGAACTTACCGAACGGGAAAAACAGGTCGCTGAGCGTGAACAGCTCATGGAAGACCTGCAGAAGAGAGTCGATGCCTTTCCCGAAGAGTTGCAAAAGGCGGTTGACGCTGCAGTGCAGGAGGCCCGGAAGCAGGCAAAAGAGTATGCCGACCACAGGGAAGCGCTTCTGAACAAGACCTTTGAAGGAGAAAAAAATGTCCTGCAGACGAAAATCACCGCGCTGGAATCCCTTGTCAAGGACCAGACGAAACAGATTGAAAAATTAACCAGGCAGCAGGAAAAAGCGTATCAGCAGGTACAGGATATCGCCGGCAAAGCCGTTGCAGGGGCAGCGGAACGCCCACGGAATATTACCATCAAACCGGCCGAAGCCGAGTAGGAGCAACCAACACTGGCTGTCTCTGGTTCCGCCACTCAGCGGCGAACCGCAACTGGTGGCGCTCTGCGCCGTTTTTTTATATACACAGGATGGTAGAGCGGAAACAGTTTACCCTGAATTTGGCGTTTACCTCTCCCTTCACCGTCCTGAAAAGTCGGACGGATGGATACCACGTTGTCCACCAAGGAGTATGGCGCGGAGCGCTCAGAAAATACGTTCACCACGCCATGATATAAGAATAGTCAACCGCAATTATGTACGCCGCAGGCGAAAATTAGACTGTCCTCTGGCTGCCGGCTTCTGTAACGAATCAGCATTGCATAAAAACGACCGGCGTATTATATTATAGCTATTGCTACAGTAACCTTTGACACATACGCCTTTGTCAAAAGGCTCAAGGATGCCGGATTCAGCGATAAACAGGCAGAAGCCCTGGCCTGATATTTAACAAGCGGTCTGCTGCAATGCGTGACAGCACCAAATCTGCTGTGATTCTCTCGAAAATTGTTTTCGACATATAGTGAATATGCCTGCAAACAATTTACTTCACGAATCACCGCATCTCCGGCGCTCTCACGCATTTCGCAACGACCTTTGTGAAAAATCCGGGCCGGCAACAGCGCAAAAAGATTCCCTTGCCGAATCACTGGATACCACTCTAGCAACCAAACTTGATATCGCGGAAATAAAAAGCGAAATCAAACTTCTCAAATGGATGATCGGCCTGGTGCTTGCAGGCATTGCCTCGCTGATTCTCAAAGCATTTTTTACCTGATTTCTTCCCTCGCCACTTTCAGGTTCGCCGCGGAGCGGCGGAACCAGAGCTAATGTTCACTTTAGCTTGTACTGGTTCCGCCGCTCCGCGGTGAACCTGAATGGCAGCCTTACCGATTTCACGGTGACTGATATCATCTATAAATCATACTCCTTGATCTTGGCAAGGAGTGAGGGATAACTGATTTCCAGCAGCTCCGAGGCCCGGCTCTTGTTGCCGCCGGTAAATTCCAGCGCCCTGGCTATCAGGCGATATTCAAGAATTTTCTTCCCCTCCTTAAGGGAAAATGTTCCCAGCATATCACTCAGACGACGATCCCGACTGCTCTCCCTCAAGTTTTCCGGCAAATCCTCGGGGAGAAGCACATTTTTATCGGCCAGAATGACCGCCCGTTCCATGACATTTTCCAGCTCCCGCACATTTCCCGGCCAGGGATGTCGCAGCAACAATTCCATTGCCGCAGGGGATACCTCCCGCACCTCTTCCCCTTCCAGTTGCAGGGAATACTTTTTTAAAAAATGGGCGCAAAGCAGTGGCAGGTCATCTAACCGTTTGCGCAGGGGAGGCAGATGGATGTGTACAACATTAAGACGATAAAAGAGATCCTGCCGAAAATTGCCGTTCTCAACCTCCAGGGCAAGGTCTTTAGCGGTCGCGGCAATAATGCGGACATCAATTTTTTCCGACTGTCCTGCCCCGACCGGCCGAAATTCGTTTTCCTGAAGGACGCGCAGCAGCTTGACCTGCATAGGGGCAGGCAACTCTCCTATTTCATCAAGAAACAGGGTGCCGCCGTCAGCCTCCTTGAAAAGGCCTTTTTTATCCCGGTCCGCTCCGGTAAATGCCCCTTTTATATAACCAAACAATTCACTTTCAAGAAGACTTTCCGGGATACTGCCGCAATTGACGGCCACAAACGGTTTTCCCCTTCTCCGGCTTGCCTGATGAATGCCCTGGGCGAACAATTCCTTGCCGGTTCCCGACTCGCCGGTAATCAACACCGTTGTTGTGAATTTTGCGATTTTCGTCGCCTGGGCAATCAACCGGCGCAACTCTTCACTTTTGCCGACCAGACGGCTAAAGGCATTGCCCCCGGATATCTGACTTAGCTGCCGGCGCAACTCTTCATTTTCTTTTTTAAGCCTTTGCCGACCAATGGCTTTTTCCAGGGCCAGGACAACCTCTTCGCCTTTAAAAGGTTTGGTGATAAAGTCATCCGCTCCCTCTTTCATTGCCTGAACAGCAAGATCAACCGTTCCGAATGCCGACATCATCACCACGGGAACATTGGTATTCACATCTTTTAAGGCCGATAAAAACTCCAGGCCATCCATCTCCGGCATCTTGATATCGCACAGGACAATATCAAATTGATTGCGGCGAATACTATCAAGCCCCTGTTGACCGCTGGCGGCCAATGAAACCTGAAAATTTTCCCGTTGCAGCAAAACCGACAGCATGTGCCGCATGTTTTCTTCATCATCAATGACAAGGAGTTTTTTATCTTTTTTATCTTTTTTATCTCTTTTATTGAGATCACCCATTATCAGCACTCCTCATCCGTTCCATTTTCCCCGCGCACAAGCGGCAGCTCAATAAATACGGTTGTCCCCTGCCCCTCCCTGCTTTTCAGCCGCATGCTTCCTCCGCACCCTTCTATAATAGAATAGGCGACCGACAATCCAAGCCCAGTTCCCCTGCCCGGCTCCTTGGTCGTGAAAAACGGATCAAAAATATTATCAAGATCATCCTCGGCTATGCCGATGC
This sequence comes from Desulfobulbaceae bacterium, assembly GCA_026986885.1. The sequence continues at coordinate 1,082 of JALSNT010000071.1, read as the reverse complement.
CGGTATCAGAAATCCGGACCTCAATATTGCTCTGCATATTATTCTTTGTTTCGGTTTCAACCACCCTGGTTGTTATCATAATGATCTTCTCGGTATTGTTGCTGACAGCAATGGCATCGGCTGCATTGAGCAAACAGTTAAAAAATACCTGCCGGATCTGATCAGGATCAGCCCGGATATCATCACGGGCGGCAGTACAGTCAACCCTGATTTCAACTTCCCGCATACAGGGCTGAACCTGCATCATCTCCACAAGATCCTGCAAAACAGCATGGAGAAAAACGGTTTGTCGGCGCCCGCTGTTGCTCCGGGAAAAATCAAGTAACTGCCGGACCAGTTTATTAATGCGCTGAAGTTCATTTTCAGAGCGACTTATAAAATCCTCCTGTTCAGAAGGAGTCAGATCCTGCTGCCTGAGCAGGCCTAAATACCCTTGCACCACACCGATGGGGTTACCTATTTCATGGGCAAGTCCGGCGGCTAATCTGCCCACGGAGGCTAATTTCTCTGCCCGGACAATATCCTGACGGGTGGCGACCAGCTCTTTATTGACCTCCTCCAGCTCGGCAACCGATTGCGCAAGTTTCCTGCGGTCATTTTCAATCCTTGTGAGCATACTGTTTAAGCTGTGAGCCAGGCGGCCAAACTCATTGCCGGCAGTATCGTTATCCAGACCAAACAAAACCCCTTCCCGGTCGCCATATTGATCTGCAAGCCGGACAAGACGGTCAATGGGCCGGGCAATCAGTTTACCCATCCTGAAAAAAGCGACAACACCCAATATGATCAGGTTTATCAGGATATAGACAAGGATTGTTTTCTCCGCCTGCCACATTTTGTGAAACATCGGCTCCAGAGAACGGGCAATACCGACAGCGCCCACTACTTTGCCATGTCGAATAATCGGCTCGGCAGCGGCGATCAACCGATTTTGGTGACCGGCAAGACTGAAAAGAGAACCTGTATACCGGGATACTAAACGACCGCTTCTCTCTGTCTGCATGGCCAAGCTCTTGAGCATGCGTCCAAAAAAATCATCGGCCACGGGCAACATGGCCTTTTTATCCAAAAAAACCTGAATA
>JALSNT010000070.1 GCA_026986885.1 Desulfobulbaceae bacterium | reverse complement strand
CACCGGTGGTGAGACGTCCCTGCCAGACGAGCCAGATGCCGAAGGTGAGGGTACTGATGCCGGCAATAACAGATAAACCGTAAGCAAAGGCCTCAATGAGCGAGGTAAGAAAGGCGGATGAAAAACCAGTCATGGCCGATTGGCCGGAGAGCTCATGAAAACGTTGCCACCAGATATCTCCCAGGCCGTGAGCCTTCAACGCCCGGATTTTCTGCATGGTTTCCACCAGCAGTGCCTGTTTTTTGACCCCGGCGATTGCCCCTTCCTCCGTGCGGGCCTGGATCTTCGGCAGCATAATGGCGGCTAATAAAAAATAACAGAAGCCTAAAATTATCGGCACCACGGCCAGAGGACCGCCGATGATTGCGATGGTAATAAGAAAGATCAGGGTAAACGGCAGTTCCATGACGGCAACTCCGGTCGGTCCGGCAAAAAAATCACGGATGGAATCAAAATCTTTGATGCGTGCCACCTGCGAGGGAATGGAGGAGCTTTCAATGAGGCGGGGCGGCAGAAACAGGAGCCGCTCAAAGATGAGCTGGCTGGTGATTGCATCAATCCGCACTCCGAAAAAGGCCAGGCTTCTGGCCCGCAGGTAGCGCAGACCGGCCTCCATGGTCATGGCCAGCACAGCGCCGAATACAAGATATTGCAGGGTTTCCACCGAGCGACTGCCGATAACCTTGTCATAGACAACCATGACAAAGAGTGAGGAGGCAAGAGCCAGTATATTGATCAGAAAACTGACGGAAAATGCCTGGATAAATATGGTGTCGAACCGTCGCATGAGTTGCCGGAACCAGTGTAGAGGTTTCTCACTGACATTGGATCGGACACGGTCATCGGTAATTGTTTCCCGGGTCTGTGGGCTGAAATGATAGAGGGTTCCCCGGAGGTTTGAAATTGTCGTCAACGGCTCAATGGTATCACTTGCCGGATTATAGAGCAGACACCCCTTTTTTTCGGTATCGGGCAGCAGGACATAGGGAGTATCGTCTTTACCGACAAAAAGAGAGGGCGTCAAGCGAGGGTCGGCATTATGGAGATGGATGGTCGTTGACCGGGCATAAAACCCCAGATTAATCATGGAGTTGAGCAGGTCAATCTTGTCGATCTCTCCCGGCATGTGTGGCAGAGCTTCACAGATCTGTTTTGCCTGTCCCCGCCAGCCAAGCGCCGGCAGCAGAAAGGTCAGTGCCCGGGCATGGGCTGAAATCTTGTCAAGTCCAAGCCAGCCTGCCGGTTCGAGAATGCGTCTGAATTCCTCCGCCTGAGCAAGAAATTTTGCAGTGTTGCTCATATCCTGAACTCCCGGAAAGGAAGAACGTTATGGATCTTGGAATCAGCCGGAGCACTTTCCTGTAACCTGCCGTGATGGAGAAAATATTCCTTGTCGGCAAGGCGCAGGATATTGCGGTCATCGGAAATAATAATAAGGACCGTGCGGGGCCTGAGACGGCCAAGCAGGGAAAAAATCAGATTGTAACCGTGTTTGTCCAGCCCCCTGTCGGCGTTATCAAAAAGAATAATACGTGGTTTGTTGGCCAGTACCCTGGCAATGGCGATCCTCTGTTTCAGCCCGGGCGGGATAGGGTCGGTCACATTGTCGGTCGGCTGGGTTTCATATCCGGCAGGAAGAATCGCCACCGCATCGTCTATCCCTAACAGTCTGGCGGCAACCATGGCATCTTCTTCGTTGACGTTATTAAAAAACGTGAGGTTCTCGCGAATGGTCCCATAAAAAATCGTCCCTTTCTCAGGTAGATATCCGACATGGGCGCTGAGGATAGCCGGTTTCACCAGGTGTGGATTGGCGCCGTCGACGAGAATTTCACCCTTGCTCGGTTTAATCAGGCCGGTGATCAGGTGCAGAATCGTGGTCTTGCCGCTGCCGGCACTCCCGGAAATGGCCAGGGAGTCACCCGGATGCAGTTCCAGATCCAGATTCCGGAGCAACATGGGCTTTTCCTGCTCGTAGTGAAAAGAGACGTTGCGAAAGACAACATGTCCCGTCGGTTGCTTTATCTGTTTGGTGTCTGAATAAATGATGGTCGGCAGACGGAAGATATCTTCCAGTTCCCGGCGGTCGATAAAAAAAGACTGAAACCTGGTCCAGAGAGAAAGGGCCCGCTGCACCGGCTGCATGATGCGACCGGAAAGAAGGACGCAGGCGGCAAGCCCACCGGTGCCCATGTCACCGTGGATAACCTTGAGTGCCCCGAAGGACACCACGGCAACGGTCATGATCTGGGAAAAAATTCTGCCGCAGTTTATGGCAATATTATTGGTGAGGGCTACCTGATAATGGGCCGAGGAAATCCTGGTCTGCAAACGGTCGTTGCGGCGGAGGAAAAATTTTTCCAGACCGAGTCCTTTCAGCGTGTGTATACCGGACAGGGTTTCAATGATAAAATTATAGCGTATTTTACCGGAGAAATCCTGCTCCCTGACCTGTTGGCGCAGCTTGTAGCCGACAAACCAGGCCAGCAGGCAGAAGGCGCAGAACAGGCCCAGCGGGATAAAGACCAGGTTGCCGGCTATATAGTAGATAAGAAAAAGGAAGATAAAGATAAAGGGCAGATCGACAATGGTAAGCAGTGCCTGGCCGGAATAAAAACCGCGCAGCCTGCTGATCGAAGCCATTTTCTGTAGATAGGTTCCGGAACCCTGTTCTTCAAAACGCTGCATCGTTGACTGGAGAATATGCTTCATGGCACTGCAGGATGTCTTGTGTTCAAACACTGCGCCTGACCATGAGGTGAGGTAGGAACGGGCAATGCGTAAAAACATCTCGAAGAAAACAGCGGTAATGACACCCAGGACAAGCAGGGTCAGGGTACCCACTCCATGATGCGGCAAAATGCGATCATAGGTCTGCAGCATCATGATCGGCATGGCCAGGGCCAGCAGATTGACCACGAGTGAAGAGAGTACCAGGTGAAAAAGATTGATCTTGAAATCACGGGTTATGATGGTTTGGGACGCCGGCGGCATAATAGGCTCTTGGTAGCAGCGAAAGCAGGTTGTCGGTGACGGAAAATGTATAACTATAAGTAGTATATGGAAAATAGAGAGCAATGCAAGGTGGTTTTTTTCAAGCACCGTTTTTCTTTTCCAGGGTCTATGAGAAGTATAGATGGAAAGTAGGCCCTTGTTCTTTGCAGGTACCCGGACAGGTCGATGCTTCTTTTTCCATTTCCGCCTTGATTTTTTCTCTTTGCGTGTGACATAATGTTTATAATGTGGAGAGGTGGTATGCGTTTTTCCCTCTTTACCGTTGTTTTTAACTTTATACAGTATGCACTTTGCCGGTAAGGCTGAAATAGAATACAAAGAAGGCGGAAGAAATATGCGTTGTCCAAAATGCGGTTATATCTCTTTTGATACGGTCGGTTCCTGTAAAAAATGCCATAAAAATATTGGCGAGCTTGTTGGAGATTTAGAAGGCACGGTATTTGATGCCCAGGCACCAGTCTTTCTTCATATTGAGCCTGGCACGACAAGTGCAACTGCCTCGGGCTATGAAATAAAAGATGAAGTTAGTATAAGCGGCAGCGAGATGGAAGAGTTGCCGGCATTTCCTTCCGGCGCTGAAGAAGAGGAGAATGATGTATCCGCGGACGAGGCAGCGGAGGAGGAAGGTACCCTTTCTCTGGATGATTTCGACGAGGCAGAGGTTAGCGGCGAGATTATCCTGGAAGATGATGCTGAAGACGTGGGCACGGAAAGCGATGATCTGCAACTGGATTTCGGAGATATTGATATTTCCGATCTGGCCCCTCCCGAAGCCGGGGAAGAATCAGCGGTGACCGGGGAGAGCCTGAACCTGGACGAGGACATTGAAGAAATCGCGGAAACGCCCGATAGTACTGAACCTGCGCCGTCATTGGTTACGCCCGGCGCCGGCCTTGAAGACCTGCAGGTGGATAATCTTGATTTTGACTCGCCCGCCCCCCTTGTTTCCGGGAGTAAGCTCGGCGAAAAATTAATGCCTTCGGTGAAGACGGGAACAGCACTTGACGATTTTGATTTTGATTTGGGTGAATTAATTACCGAAGAAAAATAGAAAAATGTATTGACAGAAACAGGAGATATTTGCTATTTAATCTCTCCTTAACAGCTCAGGTGCCGGGATAGCTCAGTCGGTAGAGCAACGGACTGAAAATCCGTGTGTCCCTGGTTCAAATCCTGGTCCCGGCACCAGTTGAGTTTTAGATATATAAGGCGGTCACGGCAACATGTCGTGACCGCCTTTTTTATTTGTCCTGAATTGAGCGGTTTTCATTTAGTCCGGAGTCCGCGCTCCGCTTATCCATAACACTTTACAAGGAAAACATTTTGTAATCATTTATCTTTTTTCAATTGCAGATGAATGAAGCATTTAATCCAGGTCGTAGCAGTCCTGGCAGTTATTAACTTTTTATACAGGTATCGAAGGATGCTTCAAGGATGTATTGTAAATTTAGTTCACGATTAGGTTATTTTTTTGTTGTTTTGAGTTTTTAGTTGAAGTAAACTGTAAAATTTATATTAGAGTGTTTGCTTGGGATGGTTCTTGTCGGCCATGTTTGCTTGATGTTGCCATCTCAATCAGAATACGGGAGTTACAGTGCATTCTGCAACTCCTTTTTTATTTGATGATTACTCCCGGCATTGGTCGGATGATTTCATCATATTTTTTACGTTAACAGCAAAGAGCAGCGATCTGTATGCAGAGGTTGAGGAAGGCGAGATGAAACGAGATCTTGACAAGGTACGTAATATTGGTATCAGTGCCCATATAGATTCGGGCAAGACAACGCTTACCGAGCGTATTCTTTATTATACCCAGCGTATTCATGCTATTCATGAAGTCCGGGGCAAGGACGGTGTCGGCGCGACCATGGATTCCATGGAGCTGG
>JALSNT010000069.1 GCA_026986885.1 Desulfobulbaceae bacterium | reverse complement strand
CAGACAAAGGTAGTGGCTGCTGTTTGTCCGCTTTCGCTCCACTCAAGCAGACCTACCATGTTCATTTGCTCTCGTCGCTCCGCTCTGCGGTGTGACGCCATCTGTGGCGCTCTGCGCCTGTTGTCCGTATGGAATAAACAATGCTGATTGCCAATAAAGAGAGCAGACAAAGGTAGTGGCTGCTGTTTGTCCGCTTTCGCTCCACTCAAGCAGACCTACCATGTTCATTTTCTTGCTTTTTATGACAGGAAATGAGGAGTAGGCCGCTCAATGCAGGCAATGTTTATTCCGGCCGAACGGCCAGATATTCCAGCCGCACCATTTCCGTGTGTACCGGTTCCTGCGGGTCGCTGTTTCCCAGGTAGGTGGTAACAACCTCTTCAATAAATTCCGCCTGGTTCTGTTTCGGCACCAGTTGCAGATAGGGCAGCCAGGTGGTGCGCAGCCAGCCGGTGAATTTTCGGCGATCAGCGTGCACCATCTCCTTGGGTACGAGCCTGATATAGCGGACAGCAAACCCGGCCTCTTCAAGCCATTGTGTATACTCCTCCGGCCCATGGAAACCGTAGGGGAAGATAAAATCCTCAAAATATTTTTGCCATGGCGACCGGGAAATGACCCGCTCCATGGCCTGCACGACTGCTCCGGCATTGCCTCTGCCGCCCATCTGCACCAGTACCCGACCGCCTGGTTTCAAGGCGTTGAACATCCCCTGAACCACGGGCCGATGATCCCGTATCCAGTGCAGGGCCGCGTTGGAGAAGATAACATCAAACTCTTCGGTAAAGGGTAGGGCGCGGGCATCTGTCTGCCGGAAGTTCAGGTTGCTGGTATTGCGTCCATGGCTGTCGCGGGCAAGCTCGATCATAGTTGGTGAGCTGTCGATCCCCAATACCTCTCCCCGGTCAAGTTCTGTTGCTAACCTTGCCGTTACCTTGCCGTCGCCGCAGCCTATATCGAGCAGGTGTTCATTACCGCGCAGGCCAAGTTTTTTTACAAGCTCCATGGCCCATTGGAGCTGCACTTCCGAATTGGCCGCATAATCCCTGCTGTCCCATTGGTATTTTTTGTCGTCCCTGGTCATTGATCTCATCCCTGTTGTTCTTTATGAATTGCCCTGTATGTTCTTATACTTTGCAGTGGTTCTGCAAGGCAGAAAACAGCCATCATCAGAATAATGGAGATAACGATGATGCCGGCATGGAAAAAGATGGAGGCCACCAGCAGGGCGAGCATAACGGCCGCGCCTTTTATCAACCTGCCGGGCAGGAGCCTGATTGCCGCAATAATGCCGATCAGGGAGTTGGCGATAAAAAAACCGTCGGCCAGGGCAACCAGTTCTGCCATGTCGGTGAGGTGCAGGTGGACCGCTGCCAGGGCCGCCAGATGGATAAACGCCAACACCAGAATTGCGCTGACCGGGGCGCCGTTCCGCCCTTTTTTTGCAAGAAATCCCGGCAGGTGGCCTTCAGCGGCGATAAAGGAGGCCAGCCGGGCCGTACCGCCGGTAAAGAGCAGGTACGAGGTAATACATAACGATGATACCAGTACCGCCATGATGGCATCGGTGGCAGGGCCGAACAGGGGGTAAATAAGATCGGTTATGGAAACCGTTTGCCCGGAAATCATTGATGGCGCAATCATCTGGACACCGGCGGCAACCGTGAGACTGACCAGGGCTATGATGAGGAATGAACAGAAAACCGCCCGGGGAATGGTTGTTTCCGGATTGCGCACATCACCGCTGTAATTGCCGACCACCTCCCAGCCGACCATGGTCCAGAAGAGCAGGAGCAGGCCGCTGCCGAACTGCTGCCTGGAAAAAGGGGGCAGGGAGAGCTGCAGGTGGCTGTGCAGGATCAGGGTAACGGTTGCGCCTGCGACAAGAGTGAGGGCAACCAGCGAGGACATGACAAAAGAAATCCTGCCGATGGACGAGACCTGCCGCAGCAGCATCAGGACGCAGCCGCCTAAAAAGATCATGGCAAGCAGCGGCTCGGCAAGGGAAAAAAATGGATGGAGAAATCTTGCCGCCGTCAGCAGTACCGGCACCGGCCCGAACAGGACCGCGCCGATCAGGTAAAAGGAGGCCAGCCGTTTTGCCCGCCTGCCGAAGGCCGTTTCAATACTGCCTGCCACCCCGGCATCTCCGGGCAGAAGAATAGACAGTTTACCGAAGATGGTTGCAAAAAAATAACTGAGGCCGACAATAAACATCCAGCCGACCAGGGCCCAGTTCCCCATCACCTGATACACCAGCGGCGGCAGAAAGATGATTCCGGAACCAAGGATCGGCCCGATCATCAGGCCGGAGAGCAGAAACGGCCCCAGTTTTTTCCGTGCTGTTGGCGTATTCATGGTCATCTATCATGTTTTTTAAAAAAATATTCTGAACTAACCGAATCCAGGCCGGGCAGGGTCAACGATTACGGTTTAAGGGATTTGTTGCTGGGATCTCAAAATACACCGTTATCTGGAAAAAAGCAGGGGCGATATTTCAGGTACAATACTATTACCCGTCTTGGGCATCTTTTTTTGCCTGAAGGTAAACAGTTTACCACCGCCTTTGCGCAGATGAACGGTAAATGTGGCGCCGGCTGTTTTTTGTGTAACCGGAACTTCCTCCCACTGATTCCTGACAACATTAAATGTCCTGAGGGCCGCCAGGGGGACATTCATCGAGATCTCCTCCGTGATGTCGTCCGAGTAATTTTTGTTCATTACCATGAAATACTTTTCGTGACCGCTCTCGTCTTTGAAAAAACCAACCACCAATGGGGCGCTGCCGGGCGTTGTGATATAATGGGACGCTGCCCACAGGGCCGAATTATGCGTCTGGTCGGTATGATAGACCATGGTGGTGGTCAGGTGGAGCATGATTTCCTTGAGTGAGGCTATCTCGGCATTGATACTTTGCAGGGAGGGATAAATAATGTCTCTGTCCGGATTCCCGGTTACGCCCCATTCATGGTCCCAATGAAACCATATAATTCCGTGGACACCATATACCAGTGATGAATACACCAGCCACCTGTGTTCGGCCCGGTTCGGCGTGCGCCAGTCTAAATACTCATCACCCTGTCCGGGAGTCCCCACACTTGTTCCATTGGTTCCGACCGCCTGAACAATATTGCAGAAGGGAATATCATATTTGAGCGCCTGCCTGCGGATTCGCTCCAGTTGGGCAAAATATGCATCATTTTCATCGTAGCCGTTAAAAAAATTATATCTGTCGTAGGACAACAGCTCCACTTTGGTTGTTTGCAGAAAATCCTCTATGTAGTCGTCGTCACCGATTTCATTTTCAAAATAGGGCCAGATGTTGACAAAACTGAGCCGCTCCGGATCCTTTTCCCGAATCCTTTGAACCACCCTGGCAATGTTGTGAAAAGCTGAGGGAAAGGGCTCGTCACAGATATAATATCCCAATAAATCCGGATCGCTTTTGAATTTTTCAATGGCCGCGTCAAGTTGTTGCATCTTGTCGTCGGTTATCACGGGTGGCGCGCCGTCGGCGCTGCCCCGCAGTTCGTCTTCTCCGATTAAGCCGGCCACATCAAGAAAATATTTGAAGCCGTGCTGATGCACCTGCCGGACAAGGGCGTCATCGTCTCTTACCCAGAGTAGATTATCAAAATGGGCATTTTTGTAATAATCGAACACGGAATCCATATACGGCGCTCCGTGCCAGGCATAGGGCGGATTATAGGCGCTGAGTAAAAATTCTTCCTGCCGCCAGTATTTATCGGTGACATGGACGTCCAGCGTTTTTTCAATGGAGGATGAGCCTGAAAAAACAGTGAGGTGCAGGTCATAATCACCAACACCATGGAAACTTATCGTCCAGTGCAGGGTAGCGGTTTTTTCCGGCGGTATTTGCAGGTGTTCATTGGGTAAAGGACCGCTTAACAGTGTTGCCTTGTCAGGCAATAACAGCGTGTTGCGCAGGTCTGCAGCCGCATCGCCGGTATTTTTCAGCACGGCTGAAAACGGAATTTCCGTATCGGGTTTAATCACTGTGCGAACAGGGAAAAACTTTTCAATGCTGATCTGCGGCCCACTTTGAGCGGGGTAATTTTCGGCAGTGAAACCGGCCCTGGGCGCCAAGAGGAGCACAAGCGGCACCAACAGCACCTTGACCAGGAAAAACAGAGAGAAAAATTTGATAGTTGTCGTTTTCATATCAGCACCGTTACATGTCATAATTGGTCAGCATAAGCTGCCCCCTTGCTCCGGACAATAAATATATCTGATTACCGGCAATTCTCAGCAGTAAGGGATACCATCGCTCTTTTTGATGAAATGTAGCAATATGAATTCAGGCTTAAATAAAGCACCAGGCAATCTGTTGTTTCGGTTTCAGCGATGTTATCCCTGATTTCCGGCCTGCTGAGTTTGGGTGGTAGTCAAAAAAAAAAAATAATGAAGTGAATACTCCGGATCACATCGGTTATTCATTATTTCAGTTCAATTCTCTGCCGAAAACCTGGCCTGGCAATCAAAAGATACAGTGAAAAAGATAAAAAATAAAAAATAAAAAAAATATGAAAATAAAAAATCCGGTAATTTCCTTGCCCACCAATGTTTTTTCGTGACTTTGGTGAAATAAAAAAAAATATAGGGCTGTCCATATATGACAGGGGTGGTATGGTATGATGTACTCTATAAGGGATAAACCTTCATACTGTGGCCGCAATACAAACCTGTATCATAACCGAAATTCACCGGTTGAAAAGGTTGGCCGGCCAACAGGAAAAACAGATTATGGATATTGAAGAATTGAATGAGGTTTTCAGGGAGATGGGGAAAGGGGAGAAATAATGAAAAAATATTACGCCCATTCGATAGACTTTGAAAATAGATCAGACTGCCAGCCGCTTGAGTAACACCGATATGAAAAAATATAAAGTTTTTTTTG
>JALSNT010000068.1 GCA_026986885.1 Desulfobulbaceae bacterium | reverse complement strand
TGCTCTATGGCGGCGGCAAAAAGAAGAAACTGTGCAGATAATCAGCAACAACAAGTAGAAAAGGAGTGAAAATGGCATTACCGGAACGGCAGATCCTAGTCTGTCAGAGCTTTCGAGTAGCTGGAGACAAAAAAGGACTCTGTCATAAACAGACAGACGGATTCCTGCAATATATTGAAGAGGAAATACTGGATCGAGGGCTTGACTGTCTTATCAGCGCCACCACCTGTCTCAAGCAATGTGAGCAAGGGCCTGTAATGGTGATTCAGCCTGAAAACTGGTGGTTTGGCAAGGTGGATAGTGAGGAAGTTATTGACACCATCCTCGATGGCCTGGAAGACGGTAAACCGGCTGAAGAATATCTTTTGTAGAGACCGGCACTGCCATGGACACTTCCTGTCAGGTTGTTATCCGCCCGGCCCGCATCCGGGACCTCGAAGTACTGGTCTCCCTGCTTGAAGTTCTTTTTTGCATTGAGGAAGATTTTATCCCCAATGCATCCCGGCAGCTCAAGGCATTGCAGCTGCTGCTCAACGATGAACGAAGCATTGTCCTTGTCGCGGAACAGGGAATACGAACAATCGGTATGTGTTCAGGACAACGGGTTATTTCCACTGCCGAGGGCGGCCCTGCCATATTGGTAGAAGATGTGGTGGTTGATCCTGGCTACCGGGGTATGGGTATTGGCAGGAAATTGCTGGAATCAATTTTCAGATGGGCTGAGGAAAACTCGGCTTCACGCCTGCAACTACTGGCAGACAGGAAGAACAGGGCAGCGCTGGATTTCTATGAAAAAACAGGTTGGCAGGAAACCAGGCTTATCTGTTTACGCAAAAGATGCTTGAAGAAAAAATAGATCCGGGAGACGAAAAATATGCACTCAGACACAATGATACAGGTGGACCTTAAGCCCATGCAGGCAATTTCCGGCTGGCAGGATTTTCTCAAGGAAGGGAAAGCGTACCTGAAAACAGCGGTGGGGGCCCATGCCCGGCGCCGGGACATTTTTTCTGCTGAAATCCTCTATAATATTATCGCCATGGCCATTGAAAAGTTTGTCATGGCCGCCCTGATGCGCCATGGAGCCATGCCCTACAACCACACCATGGGCGACCTTGTGGAAGCCATGGAGGAAACATTCTGCGGAGCCATGGGAGAGATGAAAGAGAAGTTGCTCGCGCTGGATAAATACCAGGAGATCTGTGACCTGGAAACGTACACAATACGACCGCCGGCAATGGAAGAAATACCTGAGATGCTGCGGCTGGCAAAACAACTTGAATCACTTATTATCGATACACTGCTTCAGGAGCAATCGGCAGCTGATTAACAGAAGAAAAGAAAATAAATTTCGGGGAAGGGGGGCAAAATGTCTAAAAAAAACGTTGAAAAGCTGTTAATCGCCGGCGGCGAGGACAAACATGTGCGTGCCCGTTATGACGGCCCGGCAACCAGGGAAGAATTTGTTGTTCTAGCAGCATCAGATGGTTACGATTTTACCGTTGAAGAACTGGACCAGGTTCTCCAGGAATCGGGTGATGTTTTTGACAAACACGGCAACCCTCCCAAGCGATCCATCTGGTGGACGTAGAGTGAATAAATCGGCTGGCCTGAAAAAATAGAAATCGCGTTTGCCTTCAGGCGACTGCCATCATGCAAGTCGAACCATAATTCTCTTTCCCCTCCATACCGCTGATACCTCATAACGGGAGAAAAGCCTTGCCGCGTAATGCTTTTGGCACGGCCATGGAATATCCCTTGACTTTTACCTTTCTGTTTTGTACTTATTATCAAATAGTTAGCAGATGCGTGGTATCTATTGAACCATCTTTTTTGCTGCTGTGTGACCCGGCGCGCGGAACAAGTCGTCTCCAGTGGCGAGGACCGGGTCTGATCGGCCTGAGTTTCTTCCACGATCCTCGACCTTGAACCACCTGCTGAAAACCGAATCCTATCACTTTTCCGTTAACTCCCATCTATGGGATAATTCAAAGGAGGAAGAGCATGAAAACACTTCTATTGATTGTTGCATCTACACTGTTAATGGCTGCTAACGTTTATGCAGGGGACTGTACAGCAGATGCCGCAAAATACTGTGCTGGAAAAACCGGAGCTGAAAGAATGGTTTGTATTCGTATTCAGCAAAGAACAGGAGCAATGCCGATGGGCCAGCTTTCCAACAAAAAGTGCGCTGAAATGATCCACTCTGTTGTTGAGAACATTAAAAAAAGCTGTGATCCTGTAAAAGATAGAAAAGGTGTTTGTGGAGACGTCAAAAAAGGTCAAGGCAGGATTATCACCTGCTACTACCATAATATGGACAAGATCACTCCTCAGTGTAAAGAGGCCATCAAAGCTGCTGTTTCAACAGTTGACGCTTCTATTTAAAAAATGACGTAACAGCATATTCATCGGGGGGCGCTTTCCGCCATCCAGGCAAAAGCTCCCCCGTTTTTCGCAAAAACACTCCCCTTACCCTCTCCTGCGCAACCATCTTAACTACTTCCTAAATTGAGCATTCACCCAATCTGCAGGCCTCGGAGTCTCGTTCCTCGCTTACCTGCGCTGTCTCATGCAGGCATAAAACTGCAGGTAAGCGAGCGCAGCAAGACTCCGACAGCCCGTTATGCGGACAGGCGCGTTTCAGCAAAGATGGCGTGCCTGTGAGTAGTTACTCCTCTTTTCCTGTACCACCTCATCACACCAACGCCGACAAAAACGTAGCGGTTCTTCAATATTGTCAACAACGAGACAGGACCAGCCGGTTCTTTGTCATCTACACGTAGAGTCTTTCTTGTCACAACATACTTAAATAACTACAGAACAAGCAAAACAAATCTCCTGGCACTGCTCTTGCTTTTCTACAGGGTAATCGTAAAAAAGATCATATAGAGGATTGTTATGGAAGCCGTTGCATTAAAAGATCGCGAGGCTCAGATACACATCACAGGAGAAACCCCGTTAAATATTGCCTGCAACAAGGACAGCCTGGCTGGCGCGGTCAGTCAACGGGCCTGCGTTTTCTGTGGTTCCCGCGTTGTCCTGTATCCCATTGCCGATGCCCTGCATCTGGTTCACGGCCCCATTGGCTGCGCTGTCTATACCTGGGATATCCGCGGGGCTCTTTCGTCCGGCCCTGAGCTGCACAGACTCTCCTTTTCCACTGATCTGCAGGAAATGGATGTCATCTTCGGCGGCGAAAAGAAATTGCGCAATGCCCTGCTTGAACTGATTGACCGCCATAGCCCCAAGGCGGCGTTTGTCTACTCCACCTGCATTGTCGGCATTATCGGCGACGATCTGGAAGCAGTCTGCAGAACAGTTGAGACAGAAAAGGATATCCCGGTTATTCCCGTCAAGTCGGAAGGATTCAAGGGAAATAAGCGGGCTGGATACCAGGCTGCCTGTGACGCGATGTTTCGCCTGATCGGCACAGGTGACACCGGGAATATTTCAAAATTTTCATTAAATATCCTTGGTGATTTCAACCTTGCCGGTGAGATCTGGATGATTCGTAAATATTACGAACGCATGGGGATAGAAGTGGTGGCAAACATCACAGGAGACGGCAGGGTGGATGATATCCGGCGTGCCCATGGCGCTGGACTGAATGTGGTCCAATGTTCCGGGTCGACCATGCAGCTGGCAGACATGATGGAAGAGCAGTACGGCGTACCTTCGATCCGGGTATCCTATTTCGGAATAGAGGATATGTCCGAAGCGCTGTATGACATTGCCCGCTTTTTCAAAAAGAAATACCCCGATGATCCGGAAGCGGATGCAATCATGGAGCGCACCAAAACACTGGTACGGGAAGAGGTGCGCGCTCTTATACCGCAACTGGATAAATATCGTAAAGCGCTGGCAGGAAAAAAGGCAGCTATTTACGTCGGAGGGTCCTTTAAGGCATTTTCTCTGGTCAAGGCCTTTCGCCTGGTTGACATGCAGGTCGTTCTGGTGGGATCGCAGACCGGGACTCCTGAAGATTACAGAGAGCTTGAGGCCATTACTGATCCCGGCACCGTTATTGTCGATGACTCCAATCCTCTGGAACTGACCTCCTTTCTCAAGGAAAAGGGGGTGGACATTTTTGTCGGTGGCGTAAAAGAACGGCCCATTGCCTACAAGCTCGGTATTGGTTTCTGCGATCATAACCATGAACGGAAAGAAGCACTGGCCGGCTTTGACGGCATGCTCAACTTTGCCCGAGAGGTTTATTCATCGGTCATGAGTCCGGTATGGCGTTTTGTTCCACGTAAACAAAGAGACGAAAAAGAGGCGCTGTCATGAGCAGGAATCATCCCAATTATATCTCAACCACCAATGCCTGTAAACTCTGCAAACCCCTGGGAGCCTGCCTGGCCTTTAAAGGGATTGAAGGCACGGTACCCTATCTGCATGGCTCCCAGGGATGTGCCACGTATATGCGGCGCTACATCATCAGCCATTACAACGAACCCATTGACATTGCCTCGTCTTCGCTTTCGGAAAAGCATGCCGTATATGGCGGAGGCCCCAACCTGAAGATGGGCCTGACCAATGTGACGAAAAAATACAGGCCACAGATGATCGGCATTGCCACCACCTGCCTGACCGAGACAATCGGTGATGACGTCGGCATGTATCTTGATGAATATTTGAAGGAAACTGCTGAAGCCGGCAATCTGCCTGATTTTATCAATGTCTCGACCCCGAGTTATTCGGGAACCCACATGGAGGGATTCCATGGCGCGCTACATCAGGTGGTTGTTCAGAGAAGTGAGGGAGGGCCCGAAATTGAAAATATCAATTTGCTGCCCGGTTTTATCTCTTCCGCCGATTATCGGCTGCTGAGAGAGATCATGGATGACTTTGGTCTCTCGTCCACCATGCTGCCCGATTTGTCGGAAACCATGGATGGTCCTGCCCGACTTGAATACGAAAAGGT
>JALSNT010000067.1 GCA_026986885.1 Desulfobulbaceae bacterium | reverse complement strand
CGGCAAAAAACACCGAAGTTGATCAAGCCGCTAAAAATTTTACAAAAATGCTCTCGGATATGGTCGGAGATGTTGCCGAGCAGCAGCAGGCCGCCGACAAGGAAGTTCAACAAGTGCATGCCGGCAACGCAAAAAACCTGCATTCAGCCATGATTGCCATGGAAGAGGCGGACATCTCAATCCGCTTCATGGTGCAGGTCCGTAACAAGGCGCTTGAGGCCTACCAGGAAATCATGCGGATGCAGGTGTAGGACGATCAAACCGATCAAACGATCAAACCGCTTAAACGATCAAGCCGATCAAACCGATCAAACGATTGAACGCTTGAACCGCTTGAACGATTAAACGTTTGAACGATTGAACGCTTGAACGTTTGAACCGTTTGAACGCTTGAACCGCTTGAACGATTAAACGTTTGAACGCTGAAACGCTTGAACCGCTTAAATTCAAACACAACTAAAAACATTAGACTACACAATGGCTGAGCAAAGCACACCAACACCCGAAGCGGAAGGCCCGAAAAACGGTTTTCAGGTTCTGGTCAAGAGAATACAGGACTGGCCCCTGCCCCGCAAGCTGGCTCTGCTGGCCGTCACCCTGATCTCATTGGCCCTGTTCGGCTATATTATTCTGCAGGCCAGGACAGCGGATTATCAATTACTGTATGCCAATCTTAACGAAGAGGATGCCGCCGCCGTAACCGAATGGCTGCGGGCTAACAAAACGCCGTATCAGCTGACCAATAATGAAAGAAACATTCGGGTCCCGGCAGGTGCGGTGCATGAAGTCCGCCTGAAGCTTGCCTCGGCCGGTCTACCCAAGGGCGGAGGTGTCGGTTTTGAAATTTTTGACAAGCAGTCGTTTGCCCTGACGGATTTTGTCCAGAAAGTCAACTATACCCGGGCGCTGCAGGGTGAACTTGCCCGGACCATTGCCTCACTCAGTCCCGTTGAATCGGCCAGGGTCCACCTGGCCCTGCCGGAAAAACGACTCTTTAAAAATCAACAGCAACCGGCAACCGCGTCGGTTATCCTCAACCTGAAGCCGGGCCTGCGGATGAGCGAATCACAGATACAGGGAATAGTCTATCTGGTTTCCGGGTCCGTAGAGGGACTCGATCCCGACCATGTGACCATAATCAACCAGAACGGCAAGGTCCTGACCAAAATCGGTGACAAGGGAATACTGGGCAATATGTCGCCGGATATGCTGGAATACCAGATGCAGGTGGAGAAAAACCTGGAAACACGCGCCCAGTCCCTGCTTGACACCGCCCTTGGCCCCAAAAACGCCATGGTTCGGGTAACGGCATCCCTTGATTTTGCCAGGTTTGAAAAAACCGAGGAGACCTATGACCCGGAAGAACCCGTGATTCGCAGTGAACAGATCAATGAACAAAAATCCGGCTCGCAGATAGTAGGCGGAGTGCCGGGCGTGCAATCAAACCTCCAGGGTCCGGGAAGCACCGCCACCGGCGCCACCCCACCATCAAGCAGTCTGCAGAAGACCACCAACTATGAAATCAGTAAGGTTGTGTCCAAGACCGTAAATCCGGTCGGTACCATAAAAAAAATTTCCGTCTCCGTCCTGGTTGCCGACAAGATCAAGCCGGCGACTAAAAAAGAACCGGAAAAAAGCGTCCCCCGTACCGCCGCCGAATTAAACTCCCTGAAAACCATGATCGCCTCCGCCCTTGGTCTTGACCCGGCACGTGGAGACAAAATCGAAATAACCTCCATGCCCTTTACCGAAGAGGTAACAGAGGTCGGCACGGAAGCAACCGGCACCAATGCCCTCTATCGCTACATGCCGCTTATTCGCTACGGTATTCTCTTCCTCGGCGGTTTACTGGTGTATTTTCTCATGATCAGACCTATTATAAAGACCCTGCGCGAAGACGTTACCCAGCATTACAAGACGGTCCAGCAGCTCCAGAAAGAACAAGAGGAGGCCAAACAGGAAGAGGAAGAGAAAGAACTGGAGGCACTGATGCGGGATCCGATCATGCGGGTACGTGAGGCCATCCAGACCAACCCGGTCTTTGCCGCCCATATTCTGAAAAACTGGATCCACGATAAAGGTTAATACCAATCCATGGCACAACAAAAAGACAAAATGGACGGTATTCACCGGGCAGCCGTTCTCCTCATGTGTCTTGGTGAAGACACTGCGGCCAAGGTGATGCGGGAAATGACCGATGAAGAAATATTCAGGATTACCAGGGCAATGGCTGAAATAGATCATATTCCAGAGAAGATGAAGCTGACCGTTCTTTCGGATTTTGAGCTGTCGTCCGAGGCCCAGGCAGGACTTGTTATCAAGGGACAGGACTTTGCCAAGAAGACCATTGCCGGTACCGGCGATGAGGAACGGGTCAAAAGCCTGATGAAACAGTTTATCACCGGTACCGAGACCCGGCCCCTGGAGACAATCGCCAAAATGCAGCCGGGCATGGTCGCCGGGCTGCTTGAACGAGAACACCCGCAAACGGTCGCCCTGGTGCTTTCGACCCAGACCCCGGATCATTCCAGTGCCATCATCAGCCACCTGCCTGAAGAGATGCAGGCCGATGTCATTTACCGTATCGCCACCATCGACAGTGTTTCTCCCGGGGTGATCGACCGGATAGAAGATGCCCTGCACCGGGAAATAGGCGTGGTGGTCGGCGCCCAGGATCAACGGCAGATCGGCGGCATTCCCAAGGTTGTTGAAATCCTGGATAATATGGAAAATAACCTGGATGCGGATATTCTGGACAACCTGGAAGAAGTGGACCCGGACATGGTGGAAGAAATCCGCAAGCAGATGTTTACCTTTGATGACCTTGCCGCCGTTGATGGCCGCTCCCTGCAGATGATCCTGCGCGAGGTCAACAATGATTCCCTGACCCTGGCCCTGAAGACCGCTTCTGATGAATTAAAAGAAAAAATCTTCTCCAATATGTCGGCCCGGGCCGCCGACATGATTCGGGATGATCTTGAGGCCCTGGGTCCGGTACGGTTGTCCGAGGTCGAGGCCATGCAGCAGACCATAGTCAAGATTGCCATGAAGCTCGAGGAAGAGGGTAAACTGGTTCTTGGTAAGGGAGGCGGGGATGAGCTCGTCTAAAATCTTCAAAAACGATCCGTCTTTTACCCCGGTCTCCCTGATCAGCGAAAAAATAACACCTGATTTTTCCGAGGAAGACCGGCAAGTATCCACCCCGCCGCCCGAAAAGGAAACACCGGCGGAAATGGACGGCAAACAATCGGCAGCGACGACGGAAACCAGTCCGCCGCCACAGACCCCGTTACCTGATATTGATGCCATCAGGGCTGAAGCCTATGCCCAGGGCAAACTGGAGGGACAACAAAGCTGTCAGGAAGACAAGCAGGCGCAACTCTCCGAATTACGATCGGCAATCAAGGCCTTTACCCAGGCCTGCAGCGAAGTGGACAACCTGCATGAAGAGCTGCTGGAACAAAGTCACGGCGACATGATCAATCTGGTCATTGCCCTCAGCAGAAAAATTATCGGCAGGGAAGTCGCAACCGGACGGGATGTCATCGCCGACACGTTGCAAAACGCCATTGCCATGGCCATGAAACATGACGAGTACGATATCTGGGTCAATCCGGACGACCTGGCCGTTGTCGAGAAAATGGTACCTGATCTGATAAATTCCATGCAACAGCTCAACCATGTTACCTTGAAAACCGACAAGGAGATCCTTCGCGGCGGCTGTCGGTTGGATTCCGATATCTGCACGGTTGACGCCACTATTGAAGCGCAACTGCAGACAGCACGGGAGCTTTTTGAAGAAAAGAACAGCAGCAATGACATCCGGCCGGACAAGAATAACGGCGATAACCCCAGCGCCGACATGTAATGAACATCCGGACTGAGGATATTGACAAACTGATCACCCCAAGGGTTTACGGCAAGGTACGCCGAATCGTCGGCCTGGTGGTCGAAGGACACTGCCCCCATTCATCAGTAGGTTCACTCTGTGAAATCAGCCCTCTGGAACAGGGCCCTCCTGTCCCGGCTGAAATAGTCGGCTACAACAACGACCAGGCGCTGTTGATGCCCCTTGGCGAACTGCGCGGCCTTGGTCCCGGCAGCCTGATCCGTGTTGTCAGGGAAAGCGTCTCCATCAAGGTGGGCGATGGCCTGTTAGGCCGCGTTATCGACGGTATGGAACAGGTGATTGATGACGGCCCCCCCGTACATCTGCAGGCAACTACGCCCCTGTACACCTTGCCGCCCAGCCCCATGCAGCGTCAGAAAATAGCAAAGCCCCTTGACCTGGGTATTCGGGCCATCAATGGACTGCTCACCTGTGGAACCGGACAGAGGATGGGCATTATGGCCGGTTCCGGTGTCGGCAAAAGCGTTCTTTTAGGCATGATGGCCAAATATGCCAAAGCCGATATCAACGTCATTGCCCTGATAGGGGAACGTGGTCGCGAAGTACGTGAATTTATTGAACGTGATCTCGGTGAAGAGGGACTGAAACGTTCCATCATCGTGGTCGTTACCTCGGACCAGTCACCGCTGTTGCGCATGCGCGGTGCCTTTGTCGCCACCGCCATAGCCGAACATTTCAGTAATCAGGGGAAAAATGTCCTGCTGATGATGGATTCCGTGACCCGTTTTGCCATGGCAATGCGGGAAATAGGCCTGGCCATCGGGGAACCGCCGACCACCAAGGGCTACACCCCCTCGGTATTCGCCACCTTGCCCAAACTGCTTGAACGAGCCGGAAATTTTGAGGGCAAGGGCTCCATCACCGGCTTGTATACCGTCCTGGTTGATGGCGATGATCTGACTGAACCGGTAGCGGATTCAGTTCGTTCCATCCTTGACGGCCACATAGTTCTCTCAAGAGATATTGCCGCCAGAAATCATTATCCGGCCATTGACGTTATGATGTCGACTTCCCGGGTCATGCGCGACATCGTCAGTAAACGCCACATGGAGCTGGCAGGCAAGGCCAGAAATGTCATGGCCGTGTACCGCGAGTCTGAAGACCTGATAAATATCGGTGCCTATGCTGCCGGCAGTAATAAAAAAATCGACTATGCCATTTCCAGAATTGATGCCATCAATGACTTTCTCTGTCAGGGTTTTGATGAATCGGCCTCCCTTGATGAAACCATCCGCGATCTTGGCAACCTGGTGAGTGACCGTAAGGGGCGCGACCGAAGACGCCCCGGACGACGTAATGTTGAACGAAGGAAAAATCCGGAAAGAGATGAAAACAAATCATGAAACCGTTTTCCATGGAGCCGGTCCTCAGGTACCGCAAACAGCTTGAAGACGAGGCCAGGCAAAAGCTCTTTACCAGCTGTAGAAAAGAAAGTGAAATCAAGGAGAAAGTTGAAGAGGCAAAGAACATATTAGCCGAGCTGTACAGCAACCTGGAACGTGAAAAAGGGGAAGGAACAACAGCTGACCGGCTGCTTCTCTATGAAAACAGAATTCTTGTTAACCGGGAAGAATTGGTAGAATTACAGAAAAAACTGGCCGACCAGCAAAAGGAAGTGGCACGCAGGCGCAGGCGTCTGCTGCATGCCGGCCAGGAAAAAAAGGCCCTGGAAAAACTAAAGGAAAAACAAAACATGGCCTATAAACAATATAAAGAGATACAGGAAGCCGCCATGCTTGACGAAATCGCCGTATTACGGCACGGGCGCAGGTAGGACAACACTTGTTCCTGAATTGAGGTTGTTATCAGGTTATCATGATAAAAACAGCATCCCGCAAAAAAATAAAAATTATTCCCCTTGTCCCCACTATTTTCCCTGGTCTCATTCTCCTGGTCTTTTTTACAGTCCTGGCGACGCCTGGCCTGACGGCAACCACGCAAACAACCACAAAACGACCACAAAAAAATACCGTAAAGGAACAAAATGACAACGAACCCCGGTTCAGCTCTGTTGAGCAACGGCGGGTTTTGCAGGCCCTGCAGCATGAACGGCAAGGACTTATCCAGGAACGCCGTGAGCTGGAAAATCGAAAAAAGGAACTAAAGAGATTGGCAGCCGAGGTCGATAAGAAACTTGACCAACTTGAACAGACCAGGCTGCAGATCAAAAAGCTCCTTGCCGAAAAGGATGCCCGGGAACAAAAAAGAATACGCGATCTCAGTAAAATGTACGCAAAGATGTCTCCGGAAAAAGCAGCCCGTATCATGAGTGCCCTTGACAAGAAATTAGCCATCGACCTGCTGGCAGACATGAAAACCAAGGCCGCTGCCAAGATACTCAACAACATGGACAAGGATAAAGCCGCACAACTGAGTTCAGCCTTTACCTCGCTAAACTGATATTTTTTTACAAAGGAACCATTGATGCAAGCCATATCAGCCCTGCCGGCAGCTCCCCAGCCGGCTCCAGCACCGACCGATGCACCATCTGCCGGCGCCGCCGCCGGAGAAAGCCATTTCAGCAGACATCTCAAGGATGCCCGACAACAGGCGGATAAGACCCGGCATGATGCACAGACAGCAGCAGAAGGCCGACCCCGGCCCAAGGGGAAGCCTGAGGAAAAACCGTCCGACAACGAACATACGATCCGGGCAACCGGGGAGAAGCACCCCGCTGCCGTTCATAAGGAGCATAACGCCGGCGATGAAGACAAAAAGGACAGCCGGACAAGCGGAACCGATGGGACTAAAGAAATCCTCAGACAATTACTACAAAATTCATCTCTCCAGCACATACTGACGGTGCCGGACAAGGGTACGACGAAGGCCGGCGAACCGATATTGACCGACAAGCAGCCGTCAGGGATCACGCAAGCCGACAAACCAGTATCTTTGTCGACCCGGGACGGACAAGCAGTTCTTGCCGATCTTCTGGCCAAGGCCACCGACGAACAACCATTAACCGCCATGGAGCGCATGCATACAGAGTCGACCGGGCAACAATTGGAAAAAATACCGGAAAAAATGGTCGTTGAGGGGTGGCAGGCCCAATTCACTCACACAAAGGTGGGGGCCGCTGCCGGTCAGCAGCGCGGGACGACGGCACAGACAGTCAATGAAAGTCAGAAAATCACCATCAATGCCCAGGGAATCCAGGCATCGGTTGCACCGCAGGCCCCGGCACATGGCACGCCCGGCAACAGCGTGCAGGCGCCGAACCAGCCACAGGACGCAAATGCCAATTTTATCCATTCCAGTTTACCCGGGGTCACAACGACAAATCCTGAAGCCGAATCAGGAAACGAACAGCAACCCGGGCAGAGCGGAAAAAATTCAACGCAAAACTCCCCCCTCCCACAGGGAGCCGAGACACCGGCCAGGCCGGCCGGTCTGGACATAACACCTGTTTTTTCCCTTGACCAGACCGGCACGACAACCACGCAACCATCTGCTTCGACAAATACAACGGCACCTCTGCTTCACCTGCCGTCTGGTATCGAAGTGCCGCACAGTCAGATTATCGACCAGGTAACCGGCCATTTTAACATGAGTCGGCAACTGGAATCCGGTAATGTTACCATCCGACTGCATCCGGCCGAGCTGGGCGAACTACGCATGGAGATAAAGGTAGAGCAGGACAATATTAAAGCACATATAACCGCCCAGAACCCCCAGGTACAGGACATTCTTGACAGGAACCTGCCCAGGTTGCGTCAGGCCCTGGAACAGCAGGGAATGAATCTTGCTCATATCCAGGTCAATGTTGCCTCCGACGGCAGCAGCAACAGCCAGTTATTTCAGGAACAATTCAACCGGCAGCAATTTAAACGACCGGCCCCCACGGCCACCAATGATATGACCTTTTCGCTGCCCGAGGAAAAACCTGATGAACAGTACAGGATTGATCCTCTGCAAAACTTGAGCGTCCACATTTAAAGGAGCTGCACCATGACATACATACCTGGAATATCACAGGGTTACACGGCAACCGATCAGGCAGGCAAGGCCGAGAAAGCCTCTAACACCGGCACCGGCAAAAAAACCGCTGATAAACAAAAGACCCTGGGACAGGATGATTTTCTGAAACTTCTGGTTGCCCAGCTCCAGAACCAGGATCCGCTCAATCCATCGAACCCGACCGAGTTCACCGCCCAGCTTGCCAACTATTCGCAGTTGGAACAGCTGTTCAACCTCAACGATTCCATGGATAAACTGGCGGAAAGCCGGAATACCTCCGACCGTTTTTCCGCTCTCTCCATGATCGGCAAAGAGGTGCGGGTTGCAGGCTCTTCATTCCAGCTTGGTGAGGGTGCGGCGGAAATAGGTTACACCGTTGACGGCAGTGCTTCCGAAATCCGGATTCACATTCAGGATTCAACGGGAAAACGGGTGGCGACCTTGAATGCAACCGATCTTACGGCCGGGGACCATGCCATCACCTGGCAGGGGGTTGATGAAAACGGAGAGCACCTGCCGCCTGGACAATACTCGCTGGTTATTGAATCCAAAAGCACAACCGAAGGTGAAACCGCCGGCGTTACGCCACTTGTCCTAACCAATGTAAGCGGAGTTGATCTCGGCGGTACCGACCCGCTTCTTATTACCGATGCCGGCGACTTTTCCATGAATGATATTCATGGCGTTTATGAAGCAGATTCTTCTGAAAACGAGCTAAAGGATAACGGGGAAACGACCGATACAGGAAACAGTGAAGAAAACGTCTCTGGCGCAACGGATGGCGCGGGGATAGTTGATGAGGCCGCATCTGCTGTCAGGACAGTGCAGGAGACAGTGGATACGGTCAGCGGCGGATAAAGCATACTCCGGTTAACTTTTTCACGCTGAAGACAACTCTGAAATTATCAAAGAAAGGTTGCACGATACACAGGAGGAGAGCATTCCTCCAGGTTGCAGCCACTAACCACGCAGGAGAATGCCATGGGCATCCAAAGTGCAATGTTTAGCGGCGTCAGTGGACTTAACACCAACGCCCAGGCCATGAGTGTTTTAGGTAACAACCTGGCCAACACCAATACCATCGGTTTTAAAGGGGCAAGAACGGTCTTTTCCGATCTGCTCTCCAGTACGGTCTTTGGTTCCGGCGGTACCTCCCAGGTCGGCCGCGGGGTCGGTCTGTCCACCATTGATAACGTCTTTTCGCAAGGCACCTTTGAAACCACTGCCTCCGATACCGATGTCGCCATTGAGGGTGACGGCTTTTTTATTGTTAAAGAGCCCGACAACGACACACCATTATACACCAGGGCCGGGGCATTCAGATTCAATAACGATGGTTACCTGGTCAACCCGGAAGGCCTCCGGGTTCAGGGCAAGTTATTTGATCCTCTCACCGGCGACCTGGCTCCCGGAGATCCCACCGATATACAGGTAAAAAATACCGGCCTGGTGGAGGCCCAGAAAACCACGGAAATGACCTTTACCACCAATATTGATGCCTCTTCACCCGAACTGGGAGCCGGTGCCATTGATCCAACCGACAAAACTACATACAACCTGCAGGCCTCTTCCCAGGTATTTGATACCCTGGGTGAACCCCATATGCTGTCTGCCTACTGGCGTCTTGTCGATGCTACCGCCAATCAATGGGACACCGGTTACACCATTGACGGCGACCCCGCCACCTTTACCGCCCTTGGCGGCCTTACCTTTGATAATCAGGGTCATCTGCCGGATACCGATGGGGACGGAAAGCCTGATCCGGTGGTGGAGAATATCACCATTGCCGACTGGGGCAACGGTTCGGAACCAAACCAGCAGATAGCTCTTAATTTTGACTGCACCCAGTTTGACAGTGCCTCCAAAGTCATCGGCCAGGATCAGAACGGCTTCGGATCCGGTAACCTGACCAATGTCGCCATCAACAGTGAAGGAACGGTTGTTGCTTCCTATTCCAACGGCACCCAGGTCAACATCGCCACCCTGGTTCTCGGTAAATTCAAAAATCCCAATGGCCTGGATCTGGCGGGCTCCAACCTGTTTACGGCAACTACTGATTCCGGCACGGCCCGAGTCGGCCTTCCCGGCCCGGAACTTGGTAAAATTTTCACCAACTCCCTGGAACAGTCCAATGTGGACATGGGGCAGGAATTTGTTAAAATGATCACCGCCCAACGCGGTTTCCAGGCAAATTCAAAAATAATTTCCACTGTTGATGAATTGTTAGGAGAGTTGATTAATCTGAAGCGATAGCCACAGTTACAAACTATCCTCTCCACCTATTCGCCAAAATTTTGACTCCAGGCCGTTTTACCCCTTTGGGGTGGACGGCCTTTTTTATTACTTATAACACTTTGAAACAACATAACAATGGCTATTCATGTTTACAAAAGTATATCCGGCATTCAACTTGCAAAGTTCTTTTTGACAGGGAACCGTCCCTGCATGTACACTACAATGAAATAAACAAAAAATTTTATCGTTTTATCTTTTTTATCTTTTGCACCCATTTTCAACTGATCGCTGACAACAGGCTCATCACGTGGATATCGCAACAATTATAGGGTTGGTCGCTTCTTTCGGCCTGATGCTGATGGCCATTTTGCAGGGTGGCTCCCTGAGTATCTTTATCGACATTCCCTCCGTGCTCATTGTTTTCGGTGGTACGGCGGGTGTTGCTCTGGTCAACTTTCCCCTCGGCGATGTCCTGGGCGCTGTTGCCGTTGCCAAAAAAACTTTTTTATTTAAAGAAACCAATACCAATGAACTGCTTGCCCAATTAATGGAATTTGCCAACAAGGCCCGTAAAGAGGGTATCCTCTCCCTGCAGGGCGCCATTGATTCCATAGAGGACACCTTCCTGGTCAAGGCTCTGCAGATGGCGGTGGACGGCCAGGAACCGGAAGATCTCAAGGCAATGCTCAACACGGAAATCGATTACATTGCCGAGCGCCACTCCATGGGGGTCAGTATTTTTGAATCATTAGGCGCCATTTCCCCGGCAATGGGCATGGTCGGTACCCTGATCGGTCTGGTACAGATGCTGCAAAACATGAGCGATCCGTCTTCAATCGGTCCGGCCATGGCAGTTGCCCTGCTGACGACCTTCTACGGTGCCGTCCTTGCCAACATTATCTTCCTGCCCATTGCCGGCAAACTGAAAACCAGATCCAAAACAGAAATTTTACAAAAAACAATAATTGTCGAAGGAATGGGGTCCATCCTCTCCGGGGAAAATCCACGGGTGATGGAACAGAAACTCCACGCCTTCATTGCTCCGAAGCTTCGAGAATCCGTCTTTAACAAATAGGGAGTCCCGCCATGCCTGACAAGGAACCTGAATGCCCGGCCGGCGCGCCGATGTGGATGACCACCTTCAGCGACCTGGTTACCCTGCTGCTCACCTTCTTTGTTCTTCTGCTTTCCATGGCCAGCACGGATCCAGTCAAATTCGTGCAGGCAAAGACCTCTATCAAGGATGCCTTCGGCTGGCGTACCACTGCCGCACCCAAACAGTACAGCCTGCCGATAATTCCTTCGCCGCCCAAGGCAAAATTCAGCCCAATCCCCCAGGAAACGGTCAGTAAGTATTACAAACGAATAAAAACGGATTTAAAACTCAACAAAATAAGTGATGAGGTTAAACTGGTACGCAAAGACAAAGATACGCTGATCCTGCGTGTCCATGATTCCGTATTGTTTGAACCAGGCCAGACCCGTCTCAACCCGGCAAGCTATCCCCTGCTGCGAAAAATTGCCGACATCGTCCGGCCCCTGCCCATGCTCATGCGTATTGAGGGGCATACTGATAATACGCCGGTGAGAAATTCAAACCTGTCCAACTGGGACATCTCTGTGGCCCGGGCGGTCTCGGTCATGCGTTTTTACCACCGGGGCAGACTTTTTGCCATGGACAGGATGTCGGCAGTCGGCTATGGCGCAACACGCCCGGTCGCGCCCAATACAACCGAGGAGAACAAGGCAAAAAACAGACGGGTCGACTTTGTCCTGCGCAGCAATAAAATACCCTCCCAGGCAAAACAACAACAACCCCCGATTCCTTTTTAACAGGGAACACTCCGGAGCATATCCATGGCAAAAAATAAAGAAAAAGAAAAGGATGTTCAGGCCGAGGAAAAGGGTGGCGGCGGTAAGAAAAAACTGATTATCATTATTGCGGCAGCCGTCATTCTCCTTGCCGGCGGTGGTGCGGCCGTCTACTTTCTCTTTTTAAAGAAACCGCCGCCCGAAGAAAAACCGAAAAACGAACAGGTGGAGATGGTGCAGCCGTCGGCAAAAGAAGAGGCGAATATCGGGCCGATGGTGGATATCAAGGAATTTATCGTCAATATTATCAGTGAAGACGGAACCCATTACGTCAAGGCCTCACTGACCCTTGAGCTCAACGATGAAGCCGCCCAGGAAGAGGTCAATAAACGAATGCCGCAGATTCGGGACGCGGTTCTGCTTTTGATCGGCAACAAGACCTTTGAGGAACTTCAGGATTTACAGGGCAAAAAACAGCTTAAGGCCGAGATAAAGAGCAAAATCAACTCATTTCTCACCACCGGGCGGGTAAAGCACGTTTACCTTACTGATTTCGTGGTGCAGTAACAGGGCGCATCGTGGAGCCGATTCTCAGCAAAGAAGAAATAGCCGATCTCCTTGCGGCGATCAGGGTCGGAGCGATCAATGTCGATGCCATTGATGACAAAGGACCCGGGCAGGGAATCCAGAAAACAGCCCTGGAGGTCGATCTGATCGGACTGTACAGCCGTGACGAAACCAGCGGCGAGATGCGTATCCCCAACCTGGACATCATCCTTGATGTATTTGCCCGTAATTTCGGCACCTCGCTGACCAATACTCTGCAACGCACCTTTCAGGTGGAACGGGAAGACATTGTTACCAATAATTTCCAAAACAGCCTGATGGAGCTGAATAATAAAGGGGCCATCGGCATTTATTCCACCGATCCCCTCAAATACGGCTGCCTGTTTCATTTTGATAATCTGCTGGCCTTCACCCTGCTGGAAATCATGCTCGGCTCTTCCCATGCCAATGAACTGCTGGCCCTTGACCGGAATTTAACCCCCATAGAAATAAATATTCTCAAAACCAGTATGACCGGTATCTGTACCGACCTGGGTAAGGCTTTTGCACCGGTGGCGGCCATCAAACCGCAACTGGTCAAAGCGGAGAATAACTTTCGGCTGGTCAATATTGTCGATGCTGAAACAGAAGTACTGGTTGCAACCTTTCAGATCAGGGCCGGCAGTGAACAGGCCGGGAAATTACGGATGATTATTCCCTATCTGACCCTGGAACCGATCCGGGAAAAATTCAAGGAAATTGTTTCCGTTACCCATGCCTCATATACCTGGGGAACGACCTTTGCCAAAGAAGCCCTGGAAATGCCCTTTTTACTGACGGCACGATCCGGCTCCCTTAATCTAAGCATCAGAGATATCATCAACCTCAAGGCCGGTGATATTATTGACCTGGGATATGATCCCAACCGTCCCCTTGATATCCTTGTCGAAGATAAACAAAAATTTTACGCCGTACCCGGTGAACGTGACGGTAAAAAGGCCTTTCATGTTACCGGGTCCCTTGGCAACAGTGTAGGAGAATAATATGGAAACCAGTGAAGCAGCTGAACCTGTAGCCACAGGCGATACCCTGCAACCCGAAGAAACGGCCGAACTGCTGGAGGAAACCGGCCCGCCGGCAGCGGATACACAGCCGACCACCGAAACAAAAGACAATTGCCGCGATCTTGAATTTCTCTTTGATGTACCGCTCCAGGTCTCGGTTGAAGTCGGCCGCGCCCGTATCCTGCTGAAGGATTTACTGCAGATGGGCGAAGGCTACGTGGTGGAACTGGATAAATTTTCCGGCGATCCCCTGGATCTGTACGTCAATTCCCGGCTGATTGCCCGGGGCGAGGCCGTGAAAGTTGGAGATAAATTCGGTATCAAATTAACCGAAGTCGTCAGCCAGTCGGACAGGATTGCCCGGCTTGGGTAAAATGAAGCATTTTTTCATCACCGTCACAATCGTCCCACTGCTCACCGGCATCCCCTGTCCGGCCATGGCAGCGACGACATCTCTGAACATGGGTTCAGCCCTGCTGCAGACGATATGGGCGCTGTTAATTGTTGTCGGCATTATTTTAGTGATCTATGGACTGGCTAAAAAACGCTTCGGCTCCGGTCGGATCGGCACAGGCCAGATCAACCTGCTGGAAATGCGGCACATCATGCCGAAGACAGCTCTGGCCCTGGTGGAGGTTCGGGGAAAAACATTGCTTATCGGCATCGGTTCGGGTCACATCAACCTGCTCGCCGACATTGCCGATGAACGATCGGCCTCTGATGGTCATGGGCAACACGCTGATTTCAAGACCCTGCTGGCAAAGGAAGAAGAGAAATGAAACGTGTTCTCCTGTGCATGGGGCTGCTTATTCTCCTGCCGGCCCTGGCTCACGCCGTTACCCTGCCCACGCTGACACTTGGGGTCAAAAATGCAACAGGACCGAAAGAGGTATCCACCGCCCTGCAGGTTCTATTTGTCCTGACCATTCTCTCCATTGCCCCGGCTATCCTGTTGATGACCACGGCCTTCACCCGGATCGTTATCGTTTTAGGGTTTGTTCGTCAGGCCATGGGCACGCAGAACATGCCGCCGAACCAGATTATTATCGGCCTTTCTTTATTCCTTACCTTTTTTGTCATGTCGCCCGTGTTTAACAAAATCAACAACACGGCCCTGCAACCCTATATGAACCGGAAAATCACGGAAAAGGTCGC
Organism: Desulfobulbaceae bacterium; assembly: GCA_026986885.1. The sequence goes on along the minus strand of JALSNT010000067.1, from coordinate 3,608 downwards.
CCTTGACAACAGTATAGCGGCCATGCGTGAGTTCATGTTCTCGCAGGTACAGGAAAATGAGCTGCAGCTGCTGATTGATATTACCAAGGAAAAACAACCTGTTGATCGAAACGATGTGTCAACGACCATTCTCATTCCGGCCTTCATGCTCTCTGAGCTGAAACTGGCCTTTCAGATGGGCTTTATGATCTATATTCCCTTTCTGGTCATCGACATGATAGTTGCCTCCGTCCTGATGTCCATGGGCATGATGATGCTGCCGCCCATCATAATCTCGCTGCCGTTCAAACTGCTGCTCTTTGTCCTGGTTGACGGCTGGCACCTGGTTGTCGGTTCTTTGATAAAAAGTTTTGGCTGATAAACCCATAAACAGACCATGAACTCGGACAACTGATAACTATGACCCCTGAAGATGTAGTCCATATCGGCAGAAAGGCTGTGGAAACCGTTTTATTAGGTTCCGGACCAATGTTGATCGCGGCCATGGTTGTCGGGCTGATCATCAGTATTTTTCAGGCTGCCACCCAGATCAATGAGCAGACCATGACCTTTATTCCGAAAATCGTGGTCGTGTTTGTGACCCTTCTTATTTTCGGCCCCTGGCTGATGAACCTGCTGATTACATTTTCGACCGGCATTATTTCCTCCATCGCCACAATCGGCCGTTGACCGGAGGGATCAGCGAGAATTATCGTGGATATCCAGCTCATCCCCCTGGGACAATTTCACACCTTTCTGATCTGTTTCGCCCGGGTCATGGGTATTGTGGCCGCCATCCCGGTCATCAACAGCAAACAGGCACCCATTCAGGTCCGAATCGGGCTTGGTTTTGCCACGGCCCTGTTACTCTTCCCGCTGATGGCAAAGCACACACCGAACATCAATTTCACCCTTATGGAATTTGCCCTGGTTATCATCAGGGAAGTACTGATCGGTCTGCTGCTCGGCCTGGTCTCCCTGCTTATCTTCACGGCCGTCAGTTTCGGCGGCACCATCATCGGCTACCAGATGGGCTTTGCCGCCGCCAATATTTTTGACCCGCAGACAACGCAGCAGTTGTCCATCATGAGTCAGTTTTCCAATATCATGGCCTTTCTTATTTTTCTGGCCCTCAACCTCCATCACATCTTCTTTAAAGTCATTGTCGACTCCTATATTCTGCTGCCGCCCGGAACACTGAACCTCTCCGGGCAGGCAGTCCCGCTGCTGATGGATCTGGCAGGCCACATGTTTGTCCTGTCGGTTACCCTCAGCGCCCCGGTGCTGGCCCTGCTCCTGATTTCCAACCTGGTACTTGGTATCCTGGCCCGGGTCTTCCCGCAACTCAATGTCTTTCTCCTCTCCTTTCCCATGAATATCGGCATTTCCCTGCTGGTCATCGGCCTGACCCTGCACATTCTCCCCTTTATGCTGAGTCGGGAATTTGACACCATGACGGAAAATTTTTCCCGCCTCTTTCACCTGCTCTGATTCCTGAACCATTCACCGATTTATTTTCGTAAATTCAGTTTGTTTCCTGACATCGGCAATAAATTTGCATTCAGGTCTATACCTTGCATTTCCAGAAACAGGAACGGGATGCACCCTTAACCAGTCATCAGCAACGAAACAATGGCAGAAGAGACCTCCAGCGGCGAACGCACAGAAGAAGCGTCGGCAAAACGACGGGCCGATTTCCGTAAAAAAGGCCAGGTTGCCCAGAGTAAAGAGGTGCAGACCGCTGCCATGTTTACCATTATTCTGGCCTTCTGGATGTTCTACACCCCTTATTTCTGGCGGGATCTCACACAATTACTTGTCTCAGTCTGGAGCAGAAGCTGTCAATATTCCATCACTCCACCGGCCCTGATGCAGCTCACCCTCTTTCTCTTTAAAAATCTTGCCATCATCATGCTGCCCCTTTTTCTGGTGGCCATGATTACCGGCTTTTTGGCCACGGTTGCCCAGATCGGCTGGCTTTTTACCGGCCAGCCCTTGATGCCTGATCTCAGCAAACTTGATCCCGTAAAGGGCATGGCCAGGTTTGTTTCCAAGCGCTCACTTGTTGAAATTATAAAATCTTTACTGAAAGTTATCCTTGTGGCCTGGATCTCTTTCCGCACGGTTCAAGGTGAATTTGACGATGCCCTTGTTCTCATGGAAATGCCCCTGCAGCAATTTCTCCACTTCCTTGGCCGTACCGCAACCCTGATTATGATGAAGGTCAGTGGAATTATGATTTTTCTCGCCATCCTTGACTACGGTTTTGTACGCTATGAGATGGAAGAAAAGATGAAAATGACCAAACAGGAACAAAAAGAGGAACATAAGGACACAGAGGGTGACCCGCACATCAAGTCAAAAATCCGTGCCATCCAGCAGGAGATGGCACGCAGCCGCATGATGGCGGCCGTACCGGAGGCAGATGTGGTTATCACCAATCCGACCCGGGTGGCGGTTGCGCTCAAGTATGACAACAGCTCAATGGATGCGCCCGTTGTTCTGGCAAAAGGACAGGAACTGGTCGCTGCCAAAATAAGGGAAATCGCCAGGGAACACGATATCCCCCTGATCGAAAATCCACCTGTGGCAAGATTATTGCATTCCAAGGTTGAACCGGGACAGGCCATTCCCGAGGAACTGTTTCGGGCGGTTGCGGAAATACTGGCCTATGTTTATTCACTCAAGGGAACACAACTCACGTCCTGATTATTTTTTATCTGCATTAGACAGGCATGGAAACAGTTGACACACAACCGCTGCTCAGCCGGATAGACTGGAAGGATCTGGCAACCCGCAGCGATATATGGGCCTCATTCGGCATCATCGGCATTCTGTTGCTGATGATAATTCCGCTGCCGCCCATGGTCCTGGATATCTGCCTGGCACTCAATATCACCCTGGCCATTCTCATTCTGATTATCAGCCTGTACACGGACAAGGCCGTGGAGTTTTCCATATTCCCTTCCCTGCTACTGGCCACCACCCTGTTCAGGCTCTCGCTGAATGTGGCTTCCACCCGCTTAATCCTGCTGCACGGCAACGAGGGGATGAATGCCGCCGGTTCGGTCATTGAGGCCTTTGGCCAGTTTGTGGTCGGCGGCTCCTATGTGGTCGGCCTGGTCATCTTTATCATTCTGGTTATCATCAACTTTATCGTTATCACCAAGGGTGCCGGCCGTATTGCCGAGGTGGCGGCCCGTTTCACCCTTGATGCCATGCCCGGCAAGCAGATGGCCATTGATGCCGATCTCAATGCCGGTCTTATTGATGAGGCGGAAGCCAGGAGGCGCCGCGAGGAAATATCCGACGAGGCCACCTTTCACGGTGCCATGGACGGTGCTTCAAAATTTGTCCGCGGTGATGCCATTGCCGGTATCATCATCACCATGATCAATATCGGTGCCGGTTTTATCATCGGTGTCATGCAAAAGGGCATGCCCATGGCCGAGGCAGCGCAGAACTACACCATCCTCACCATCGGTGACGGTCTGGTCGGCCAGCTGCCCGCCCTCATCATCTCCACGGCAGCCGGTATGCTGGTAACCAGATCCGGCGGCAAGGAAAACTTCGGCGACGAGATAAAAAAACAGTTTCTGCGCTACGGCATGGCCCTGTGGATTGTTGCC
>JALSNT010000066.1 GCA_026986885.1 Desulfobulbaceae bacterium | reverse complement strand
TACGGCCTGCCGGCTGCCATTGGCGCCAAACTGGCCTTTCCCGACAAAACGGTCATTGATGTTGCCGGTGACGGCTCCATTCAGATGAATATTCAGGAACTGGCCACCGCCCGCCAGTATGGCGCACCGGTCAAAGTCGCCATCCTCAATAACGGCTATCTGGGTATGGTTCGCCAGTGGCAGGAGCTGTTTTATAATAAACGCTATTCGGCTACTGTTATGGAGATTACCCCTGATTTTGTTGAACTGGCGAAAGCCTACGGTGCCGTCGGCCTGCGGGCAAAGACAAAGGATGAGGTTGAGCCGGTCATCAAAGAGGCCCTGGCTACCGACAACCTGGTCATCATGGACTTTGCCGTCAGCCGGGAAGAGGGTGTATTTCCCATGGTTCCGGCGGGCAAGGCAACAACGGAAATGCTGCTTGTCTAATTTTCTTCCGTAATATACCTGATTTACGAATACTCGATACAGGACAAATCAATGAAACATACACTTTCCGTATTACTGCAGAATAAACCGGGTGCACTGTCCCGGGTGACGGGCCTGTTCAGCGGCCGGGGGTTCAACATTGAAAGCCTTTGTGTGGCGGAAACCCTTGATTCCAGGGTTTCATGCATGACCCTGGTTACCCGCGGAGACGATGCCATTGTCGAACAGATTACCAAACAGCTCCACAAACTGATTGACGTTATCAAGGTCACCGACATCACGGAAGGTGAATTTGTCGAGCGGGAAATGGTCCTTATCCGCGTCAAGGCCGAGGCCGCTACCAGGGCCGAAGTCTTGAGAGTCATTGATATTTTTCGCGGTAAGGTGGTCGATGTCAGCCCGACCACCTATACGGTTGAGATTACCGGCCCGGAAAGCAAAATCAAGGCGGTCATTGATATCCTGCGACCGATTGGTATCAAGGAAATTATCCGCACGGGTACCATTGCCATGGCAAGGGCGCCGAAAAACTGATGGCTTTGGCAAATACTGTTTCCGGAGTAGTGAAACGAACAAAAGGCATGGCAGTCAGCCATGCCTTTTGTCTTTTTCTCCCCCTACCGGCATACAATATGGGGTAACCGATACCCATGAAGCAACAACACATGCCCCTGGCCCGTGAAGGGTATCCATTTATCGTTTTAACCGGGTTTATTACCCTTATTTTTGCCCTGACCGGACCCGTACCCCTTGCCTTTACCGGACTGGTCTGCACCATCTTTGTCGTTTATTTTTTCCGTGACCCGGAACGGGTTACCCCGCATGAGTCCAAAGCCGTGATCTGTCCGGCCGACGGCAAGGTCATTCTCATCAGCGAGACCGAAGACAACCGTTTCTTCGAGGGGAAATGCCTGAAAATTTCAATATTCATGAATGTCTTCAACGTCCATGTCAACCGCATTCCCCTTGCAGGCACGATCCGGAACATATCCTTTAAACCGGGAAAATTTTATGCCGCCGACAAGGATAAAGCTGCCTTGCACAATGAATACTGTGCTGTTTCCCTAATTACTGCGGCAGGTACCCCCTGCACCGTTGTGCAGGTGGCAGGCCTTATTGCCCGTCGTATTGTCTGCCGGGCAGAAAAAAACGATGCTGTTGTCGCCGGTGAGCGTTACGGTCTCATCCGTTTCGGTTCCCGGGTTGATTTGTACCTCCCCCCCGGCACTAAAGCTGCAGTCGCCCTTCGTGAGCGTGTTCGGGCGGGGGAAACCATCCTGGCGCGCCTTTGAGGAAAGTAACCCCGCGAAAAGCAATCCGAATTTCCGGACCGACACTATTAAACGGAGATAATTTACGTGCGGATCACCGGTGGAATTGCCAAAGGGCATACACTTAAAGGTCCAAAACCGCATCTTCGTACCCTGCGGCCGACAACCGATCGGGTCCGGGAGGCGGTTTTCAATATTCTTGCCGACAGGGTCGTCGGCGCAAGGGTACTCGACCTGTTTGCCGGCACAGGTTCTTACGGGATTGAAGCCTTAAGCCGACGGGCACAATCCGTTGTTTTTGTCGACCGTGACCGTACTGCCCTGGAACTCATCGCCCGTAATCTGGGCCGCTGCTTTCCCGACGCCCCGGCCCGCGCCTTTCAACTTGATCTTACTCGCAGTTCAAGCCTCGGCTACCTGAAAAATCAGTTGCCGGATACTGCGTCCTTCGACCTGATCTTCATTGACCCGCCCTATGAAAAAAGGCTGGCGCAAAAGCTGTTAAACATGGTAGAAGGCGCTGGACTTCTCGCAAAAGACGGTATTCTTCTTGTTGAAGAAAAACATAACCAGCATCTGCCTGAAAGGGTTGGTAAACTGGAGCTGAAAGACAGTCGCCGCTACGGCAAAACCGGCATCCGGCTCTATGGCACCCAACCCGGATAAACCGGAAAATTCGAAACAATATGAAATAACCCTAAAACAAATGATTAAAATGGTTCCAATGTCGGATATTATGGGATTGTTCTTGTTTATGTCATTGAAATATTAGAATTTGGAATTTGTTTCGGATTTCGCTATTCGGATTTCGATATTCTGATTTCGATATTCGGATTTCGAGTTTATTTTCTGCCGTCAAAAATACGAAAATAATTGTTAAGATACTAAAGCCGGTTTCACCCGCAACCCAATAGAACAATGGACATCGAATTTCGAACTGCAGTGTGCCCTGAAATGTTCGCTCTCGTCACACCGCTCTGCGGTGTGACGCAATCTGTGGCGCTCTGCGCCTGTTGTCCGTATGGAATAAACAATGTTGATTACCATTAAAGAAAGCAGACAAAGGTAATGGTTGCTGTTTGTCCGCTTTCGTTCCACTCAAGCAGACCTACAATGTTCATTTTCTTGTTTTTTATGACAGAAAATGAGGAGTAAGGCACTAAATTGAGCGACTCAGGTATCAATTCTTCCCTGGACACCCCATGGACCCGATAAGCAACTGCAGGCAAACAATCGCCACGGAACCGACAACGGCGGTATACCCCGGCACATTTGATCCGATTACCAACGGTCATCTCGACATCGTTGAGCGGGCACTGCAACTCTTTGACCGGGTTATCATTGCCGTGGCAGTCAATGTCGGCAAACAACCGTTATTTCCCCTTGACGAACGTATAGACCTGATCAAACAATGTTTCGGGCCCGGCGACGACAGGGTATCCGTTGATGCCACCGACGGCCTGATTGTCGATTATGCCGAGCAGCAGGGGGCCTGCGCCATTGTTCGCGGCCTGCGGGCGGTGTCTGATTTCGACTATGAATTTCAACTGGCCCTGATGAATAGAAAGCTTGCCCGCCGGGTAGATACCGTTTTTCTGATGACCGGTTTTCGCTGGATATATATCAGCTCAAGCATTATTAAAGATGCGGCCAGGCATCACGGCGATATCAGCGGCCTGGTTCCCGACCATGTCCGGCAGGCTTTACAGAAAAAATACCATGCCGATAACAAAAAATCAGGCCGGCGGCCTGGGGTATAAAGATATAAAGACAAAACGACGGGCTTTTCTTACACGCTGGCTGCAGGGGATCGGCCTGCTCATCTCTCTGGTCCTGGTCTACCCCCTGTTGCGTTTTTTAGGCTATGCGGTAAAGCCCAGGCCCCGATACCGCAGCGTTGCTGCGCCCCTGCCTCTTTCAGGCTATCATGCGGAAAAAGATTTTATCCTTTTTGCCGGCAGGCACAAACCTTTCGCCGTATCCCGTACCTGCACCCACCTTGGCTGCCGAGTCAGCTACCTGGAAGATAAAAGGATCATTGAATGCCCCTGTCACCAAAGCCGATTTTCTCCTGAAGGCAGAGTATTGAACGGTCCGGCCAAACGCAATCTGAAGCCCCTTGCTGTTGCCGTCAAAAAAAATAACGACGGCACCATCAAAGAGTACGTCGTTACCCTGTAATGGCTGCAAATAAAGAAAAAATAATCCAGTTCGTCATCCATGGCCGTTGGGGAGGACGAACCCTTATCTGCCTCTATATATCTATCCTGTCCGGTCTTGTCCTGGCCCTGCAGTACAACCCCGCCGACCACTTTTATTCGACGGCAACCATTGAACTCATCGTTCCCTACGGCTCATTCTGGCGTTCCCTGCATTACTATTCCAGCCAGGCTTTTTTTCTTCTCCTTCTATGGCATCTCATCACGGCTATAGCGAGGGAAAAAGATATCCCGACCGGGAACCAGTGGATACGGCTGACCGCCTGCATTCCCATTGGCCTGCTGCTGATGTTTACCGGCTATGTATTACGTGGTGATGCCACAGGTGAGGCTGCCGGAGCGATTGCCGAACACATCACCCTTTCCATCCCGCTCCTGGGCAAACCGATAAACAGTCTTCTGTTTGAACTCTCGACAAGCGGGGTACGGAAAGTATATGCCAACCACCTCATAGGACTCATGGTATTGGGCGCCATTGCCGTCTGGCCGCATCTCAGGAAATACACATCTTCCTTTCACCGGCACATGCCGCTGACCCTGGCTGTTTTCACCACTGCTGTTTTTTGCAGCGCTCCCATGGAACCGGAACGAATCGGCCTGACCCATATTGCCGGGCCCTGGTTTTTTTTAGGTCTGCAGGAAATGCTGCGCTATATCCCTCCGTTTCCGGCTGGTGTCCTTATCCCTTCATCCCTTCTCCTGGCCGTTTTCCTGTTGCCGACAGGGGGTAAATGGCGAAAAATCACTCTTTTTTGTATGTCGCTCTGCCTCTTTGCCTATACTATCCTGAGCATTATCAGCTACGGCCGCTGACCTGTTTTCCGATCACCACTGCCGTCCTGTAAAATCTCTTGCAAGCCTCCTGCTTCCGGAGTAATGTTAAGTAACCGGTTTTATAGCCGGTTGCTACCAGTTACCCCATATACCCTGATGTTCTTCTGCTGCGAATGCACGGTTCAAGTTCGCACCACCGGGAGGGCACGACACGGCGTTTCTTATCCATGGTCGAAAAACAATTATTCAATATTCTGATCGTAGAAGATGATGCCGGCATTGCCGAAATGCTGCG
>JALSNT010000065.1 GCA_026986885.1 Desulfobulbaceae bacterium | reverse complement strand
CCATCAGCCGATGAACCGGGGTACAGACAAGGCCGGCACCGGTCATCATCGCGGCAATGGACCGTACCCTCTCACTCATGCCGCCGCCCGTCTCACCAAGGTATGTCTTCCCTTTCCCTCCCTGACGCACGATTCCTGGACCAAGCGCAGTGGCAGCCATGAAGGTGAAACCACCAATAACAGCCTCTGTTGCCACCACCTTTTCCATGATTTCAATGTTGCCAAGACCAGTTTGCAGCGAAATAATCGGCGTTGTTCGGCTAAGCAAATGGGAGGCATCCCGTACGGCTGACAGGGTATCGTATGACTTCACAGCCAGAAAACTCAGGTCCGTTTCCCTGATTTCTCCAGCATGGACGACTGCGCGCGCGGGGACAAAGGTAACGGCATCCGGGTCTGTTGCCCCCTCTTCCATAAATCCGATTCCCTGCCCGTTTATTGCCTCCACCACCTTCGGATTCGGATCAACCAGGCTCACCCGGTGGCCACCGCGGATAAGATAAACCCCAAATAACCGGCCAATAGCCCCTGCCCCTAAAATAACAATTTTCATGTGCCCTCCAGGAAAAGATCGCCTGAATTTTACAAAACAATATTTGCCATATTGCCCGCTTCAATAAGAGAACCACGGATCGACGCGGATGCACACAGATTTTTCTGGGACCTGCAATCCTACCTTAGCGTATCGGCAGCGGACAAAATACAGTTTTCCGGGAAATGGCGGTAATCAACAAACAATATGGAATATCCAGGTATTATTCCAGTTACTGTATAATGAGACTATAAACATTCCCGTCCATGATGTTAAGGGTAACTGGTATGGAAAAAAACCGGTTACAGGGACCTGCCGACCCGTGGTAACGCTCTCAAGCTCAAAATCCACCGCCACCGCCGCCACCGGACCCACCGCCGCCGGACCCGCCGCCACCACTACTTGCGGAAGCGCTCATTGAGCCGGCGGCCGCGCTCCACGCCCCACTGACACCGCCGCCGCCGAACTGGCCGCCGCCACCGGTAAATCCGCCAATGCTGCCACCTGATATCGACGATCCGGTAAATCCCGAATAGCCGCCGTAACGTCGAAACCAGGAGTCCACCTGGGGGCCAAGGCCAAAGGCCACCAGGTAAGGAAACCAGGCATCACGGAGATCCGGTTCTTTTCTGTTCAGCTCCTCCTTGAAATACCTCCTGGCCGATGCCAGGCGGCGGTGCAGCCGCACCCCATCCACGGAATCCCGGCTTCTGGCCAGGTTCAATATATTGTTTATGCTCGCAGCGCATAAACAGGCGCTGCCCAGGGTCAATAAAATAGAACAATCAACCAGTATCAGCAGCGCCATATAGGCGGCGGCGATAACCAGCCCGGATACCCATAACAGATAAGCCCTTGTCCGGACACTTTCGGCCGTGGCACGATAGGCAAGGGCCAGATTTACACCAACTACCCAGATGATGATCAGTGATCCGACGATCATCATCTCCATGACACGCTCAAAAGGATGAAGAAAAAAATCAGCAAACAGGAGAAAAAAACCAGCCACTGCCACAAAAGCCGTCGGCAGCCATATCATTGCCAGTGGATTTTTCCTGTCTTTTGTCAATGCATCAACCCGCCGTTGCAATGGTTGCCGTATTTTTGCAACCGGGTTAAAAGTTTTTCGCTTTCTACGGTAATATTTTTTCACCTTTTTGGTACTGGTCGCATCCCCGTCAATAAACAGTCCATCCACCAGTTCCCGTTCATAATCGCCCAAGGTAGATCTGGGAACAAGCAGTTGCAGATGCAGGGTATAGCTCCCTGGTATTTTCCAACCCAGCCAGGGTATGACATCCTGCTCCACCCGGCTTGACATCTTGTTTTCCAGAACCATTCTGGCCAGCACCGCCGCCACTTCGCTGGAATCCGTTTTTTTATCCCAGATGGCACCAACAACTTCCGGCGCAAGAGAAAATACATGCTGCTCAAGCCAGCATACATTCACATGATCCACAGGAATCAAGGCATGAAAACGGCCAAGTTTACGCTCATGCCCCAAAAAAAACACACCCTGTGCCAGGGCCAGAATCCAAAGGGACACAATGACCACCGATCGCAGCCAGACCGGTGTACTTGTCAATGAAACCGGAAGAGCTGCTGTAAGGGTACGTTTTTGAGACAGCCGGGATTTTTCAGCAACTGCAGCTGGAACCCCGTCAGGGTGAGCCAGGACTGCCGACAGAATGACTGAGGTGCCCGGCGGCAGTGAATTTCTCTGCAGGTGGGTCGGTAAATTTCCCAGCGGTTGCCAGGAGGAATCAAGGGTTAGATCAAGGGAAAAATGTTCAATAACCCCGACCCGTTCAGGAAAGGCAAAGTCATGACTCAGCTGATATCCCCCTCGTACCGGAAAGAGAATTCCGGAGAGTGTATAATCAAGAAGATAGGTAATGGCCTTGTGGGAAAAAGGAGGATCAGAGGGCAGACGGGCCCGCCAGCGCAGGGTAGAGGCATTATGCCATACCCAGTGATCAACCCGGGAGAGATCACCTTTAACCAGGGGAACCTGGTCTCCGTTATCGGGATTAACCCGGTAAATATTGTGAACAATAAGGCGCTGACCCGGCCGCAGGTTAAAACGCCGCTCACCGCCGTTCCAGGCACCGGTGAAGACAATGGTTTGCTGCTCAAGGACATGAAGTCGCCCGTCCCGGTCCAGGTCGGCATGAACAGTCAAATCCCGCCAGTAGAGACTGCGCGCCGACAGAACACCCGGAACCGTCATCCAGCAAAGTAAAAAAAACAAAATCCCCTTCATGATCAGCATACACCCTCCTTTCCGGCCACTGCCCGCAGGTATACTGTTTTTCATTAATTTGTTGTGCCGCTATCGCATGATGGTTTATCCTTTTCTTTATTGTAGTTGATCCATCCTCCCGGACAAAATTATTTCTTTCGTCGGCAAAGTATAAAATAGCTGCACTCCATACATGAACGGAAAAAAGGTTGCATCCCCCACGCTAATCAGTTATGAATAATAATCATTAGCTTTAAGTTCATAAACAACAAAGGTGATACCATGTGTCAGGAAGTACGTAAAATCTGCAAATGCGGCAAACACAGCGCCCGGTTTCACCTCCGTGACAATATTCTCAGTCCGGAGGTCATCAGTGAGCTCTACTGTCCCCAATGCTCGCAGCTATTAGATATTGATCCGGCAACCATGGTCATGGATAACGGCTGGGTGATTGAATATGATATGGATCTGGCCCGTTTCATGGCTATATCCAAACTGACGGTCGACGCTGAACTGGTACAACCGGACTATATCTTTGATCGGGGATATGCCTGCTGGCTGGAAATGTATCCCGGTGAAAAAGAGGATATTCTTGAGGAACGGGCTGAAATCATGCAACTGCAACAGCGTGATCCCGGCAACTATCTCCGGAAAATAACCAGCTGGAATATCGCCCGCATAGAACGTCTCAAGGCCGCAGGCTGGCGCAAGGCCCTGGCCGCCTGAAAAAATCCTCCTGCCGCCCCTTGAATAACACTCCCCCGGGGTGTATCCTGCTTGACTTTCACTGCCGGTATCACCATTGTTTCCCGGGGAACTGTAATACCGGCGGGGCAATGGTGAATACCTTCCATTTTATACCTGAATTGGGGTTATATTTAGTATCTCAACGATTATTTTCGTGTTTTTTTGTGGCGGAATACAAGGTCGAAATCAACTGAGCTCATGGCAGGTATAAACATTTCCCGTACAGGCGGGCGCCCCCCCAGGGCCCCATGGATTTCCCTGCCCCGCTCCCTGGCTTTTCTTGTGAAAAATCCGCAACTGTTGGGCTGGAGCCTGCTGCTGGTTATGCTGACGGGTACGCTTACCTGGCTGGGTTACCTTGAGGCCGTCCACCTTGTTGATTCCTGGACCGGTCATTTTTTCCAACAACCTCCCGGGCACCACGGTCTTTTCGGGTGGTTTTTAGTGAAAGGATGGATCATCGGTAAATACCTGTTTCTCACCATATCCAGGGTCGCCGCCTTTTATCTCTCCTTTTTAACCGCCTATTGCCTGACATCTCCCGGCTACGTCTTTCTGGCCACGGCCACCGAAAAAATATACAGGAGAGGTCCCCTGGATACCGGCCACGGACTCTCCCTGCGTGGTATGTTCATTGATCTGATTGAAGGGTGTAAAATAGGTCTGCTCGGCCTGCTGGTTACCATTGTCGCCCTGGTTATCAACTTTATACCGGTCCTGGGGCAGGGATTGGTCTTTCTCCTGTATACCTTTTATTCCGCCCTGATGTTTGTCGATTACCCCACCTCTAACCGGCGCTGGAGTCTCGGTAAAAAGATATCCTGGATAAAAACGCACAAAAAACGAGCCATTCGTCTGGGTCTGCTGCCTGCTCTTATCACCCTGATACCAGTCGTCAATATCCTGTTAATGGCGCTTCTTTTCCCCCTGTTTACCGTCCACACCACCTTAAACTTCCTTGCCGTGGAAGATAACGGGGAATAAACCATCACTCGCTGTCTACACTTTTTTTACTGCGCATCCGTTTTAAACGACCACGCATTTTTTTTGCAGACAGCCGCCGTTCCCGGGCGCGTTTCGGTGTCATGGTCCTGCGGCGGGGCCGCTTCTCGTGCAGCGCATCCCGCAGGAGAGCAACAAAACGGCGTATGACCTCCTCCCGGTTAGCCCCCTGGGTTCGATGGGAATCCGAAGAAACCCGCAGCACACCATTCCGGTTCACCCGGCCGGCAAGACGACTTTGAATAAGTTGCCGCTGTCGTTCGTTAAGACTGGGTGATCGGCGAACGTCAAAAGTCAACGTGACCCTGGTATTCACCTTATTGACGTTCTGACCTCCGGGGCCGGAACTCCTGGAAAAGGAAAATCCCGGTTCGGAATCGGGGATGGACAAATCGGTCCGTATCTTCATCACCACTATTTTCCACTACAGACAAGATCGGCAAACTGGACGGCTTCCATATAATGTG
>JALSNT010000064.1 GCA_026986885.1 Desulfobulbaceae bacterium | reverse complement strand
ATCTTGGCATTTTTTTCACAGCCAAGAGAATCGACGGAACTACCGGCAGCTGTTCCGGGGCACAGATCAAGTCGATCAACAACACCGTCCGCATCACTGTCCTTTTCACAGCCGCGGGCATCAACGACGGCTCCTGCCGGAGTCTTGGGACATTTGTCATCGGCATCGGAAACTCCGTCCTTATCAGTATCCCTGGACTTCAATAAAGCCTGCTCACTTTCATTTTTCAGGGCTTTGATTTTTTCTTCAAGATCCGTGACCTTTTGGTTGGCTTCTGCAAGTTTTTGTTGCAGTTCCGTAATTTTGCCGGCATTGCCCTGCAGTTGCGCGACTGTTGATTTTAACTGTTCTATTTCGTTTTCTTTTGCAGAAAAAGTGGATCGTAGATCAGCCAGTTGAGCAGCCAGGGCGGCACTCTGAGCAAGTTTAGAGTCAAGCTGCTTCTTTTCAGTTGTGAGAGCGGCAAAACTTTGTTGCATTTGGCTATACGCTGTTTCTTTTTCGTTGAGTTGTTTCTCGATATCTTTTTCCTGCTGCAATGTCTTGTTTAAGTTTTGAATTTTGGTCTCGGCAGCAGCGAGACGATCCTGCAGTGTCTTCTCCTGTTTTTTGTTTTGGGTTAATTCCGTACTCAGTGCTTTGAGTTTGGCATCGAGTTCGCTGATTTTGTCATTGGCAGCCGCCAGGGCATCGGTTTTTTCTTTAAGATCTGCCGTAATAGTCTGCAAATCACCAGCTTTTTTCTGCAATTCTTTCAGCCGGGTTTGAGCGGCGGTAAGCTCCTTTGCCTTTGTCTGGAGATCAGCCTGCAGCTTTTCAATATTGCCGGCAGCCTTATTGGCACTCTCAAGTTGTTTGGTGAGATTGGTCTTTTCCTCGTTTAAGGATGCGACAGAGGCGTTAAGGGTCTCCACCTGTTTCTGGAGATCGGCCAGAGTTGCAAGTTTTTCCTGCGCCTCGTTCAACTGCTTGGTGAGTGCGGTTTTCTCATCGTTTAAAGATGCCACGGAGGCATTAAGGGTCTCCACCTGTTTCTGGAGATCGGCCAGAGTCGCAAGTTTTTCCTGCGCCTCGTTCAACTGATTGGTGAGTGCGGTTTTCTCATCGTTTAAGGATGCGACAGATGCGTTAAGGGTCTCCACCTGTTTCTGGAGATCGGCCAGAGCCGCGATTTTTTCCTGTGCCTCGTTCAACTGATTGGTGAGTGCGGTTTTCTCATCGTTTAAGGATGCGACAGAGGCATTAAGGGTCTCCACCTGTTTCTGGAGATCGGCCAGAGCCACAAGTTTTTCCTGCGCCTCGGTCAACTGCTTGGTGAGAGCAGTTTTCTCATCATTTAAAGATGCGACAGAGGCATTAAGGGTCTCTACCTGTTTCTGGAGATCGGCAGCTGCAGTTGTTTTTTCATCGACCAGCGTCTCCAGTTCGGAAATTTTCTTTTCCGCTGCCGACAATGCCGTTTCTTTAGCCTGTAATGCGCTCTTCAGAGGCTCAAGTTCCTGGACGTTGGTCTGCAGGGCGGCAAATTGTTGCTTAACCCCTGTTTCCTCTTTTTGGAGAGTAGTTATTTTATTATTGGCGGCGACAAGTTCTTCCGAAGTCTGTTTCAGCTTTTCCTGCAGCACTGTATTTATTTTTTGTGCCTGGGCAAGTTCATTTTCCTTACTGGTAAGGGTTTGTTGAAGTGTATCTCTATCAGCTACGGTGCCTGCGAGTTCTTTTTTGATCCCGGCAAGTTCGGCCTGTGATTCTTTTAGAGATTTACTGCAACTATCCAGGGCGGAATTGGACTTGTTAACTTGTTCCTTCAGCTTGGCGATTTCATTCTTAAATACATCGGTAGATTCGGTCATAGAGGCAAGATCTCTGACCATCTGTTGACGTTCTGCGAGTTCTTTTTCTCTTTCCTGCTGCATTTGCGTCAATGATCCGCGCAATTTTACGAGCTCTTTTTCCCGTGCCTCCAAGGTTGCTGTTTTTTCGGCAAGCTGTTTCCTGAGTTTGTCAAATTGCTCCTTCATAGCAGCATCAACATCCGGCTTGGCAGCGAGCTGCTGCCGGATGCCGGCTATTTCATTGCGGGCCTGTTCCAGTTCGGTCGTTTTTTCAGCAAGTTTTTGTTCCAGCTCGGAAATTCGGCGAGTAGACGGTGCCAGCAATTGATCTTTTTGCTGACCGTAACGCAACATTGCCTCTGCCTTTAAGTTGGCTTTTTTCAGGTTTTCCCTGACAAGCGCTAACTGGGAAACGGCATCGGTCAACTGTGCTTTCAGATTACCTATTTCAGCTGCCTGCTGTTGGGATTTTTCACTTAGATTGTTCAGTTCTTCATCTTTTTCCTGTCGAATTTTCTCCCCATTGGCCAGTTTCATTTCAGCCGCGGCAAGTGCATTCTTTAACTCATCAATAGCCTTGTTTGCCGTTGAAAGTTCAGCAGTGTATTTCTCAACCTGCGCAGTCAGTGAGTTGATATGTTCTTTTGCCGTCCCGGCAAGATCTTTATTTTTCGTCTCAATGGCAGCAAGGGTTTGGTTAAGTTTTTGATTCGCCGTAGATAATTTAAGATTTTCTTCTTTCAGCGCGGAATTTTCAGCCTGAATCTCATTCAGGGTATTTTTTAAAGCGTTGTCTTGCTGAAGCAGATGTTGATATTTGCCGGCCAAAATGTCCTGGCTCTCGATGAGTTTTTGAATCCTCACCTCGGAATCATTGTTTGTTTCCGTTCCTTTTTTAGGCGGTTGAGCTGTTTCCTTCTTGCCGACATCATCCGGCGGAGTGTATTTCCCTTTTTTCTCCTGGATTTGGCTCTTGCATGCTGCCAGTTCTTTGGCGAGATTCTTTTTTTCCTTCAGGGTTTCCTTGAGCCTGTCAATGACCTCGCTGGAGGGCAGGGTGATGAGCATTTGGTTTTTTGTCCGCTCAAGGTTTTCGACCTGTTTTTGCAGTTTCAGATTTTGTGCCTGCAAAGCGGCCAGTTGTTTCTGATAAGTCTCGGATTTTTGCTGCCACTGTTCAGTATTGAGTAAGGCATGTTCGCTCACACCTTCATGTTCAGTCAGTGGATGATGTTTTTTGATACTGGAATAGATCATCGCCAGGGCGATATAGATGATCAAACCAATGCCTGCCAGAACAATCGTTTTTTTCGTCGGTTTTAGATTCATAATGCAGATGTGTGAGTAGAGGTTACGTTTATAAATGAGCCCGTCGATTTAATGTATTTTCGCCCAATCTCTTTGTTATACGAAAAATTTTATCCTCGGAATATTAACTATATGCCTGTGGTAAAATTTTTCGTATGCCTCGATCTTGAACGAAAATTCTATTAAATCAACAGACTCATAAATGGCCTACAACATGTTATTCGCTTGCGGGTTTGAGGATCATTGTTGCCAGAGGTGGTAGTGTCAATTTCAGGGAACAGGGGCGACCATGGGCCGGCGTTGCATCGGCGTGCAGCGGGCTGTCTTCTCCTGTCCCGCTGCCGCCGTATATCTTCAGGTCCGAGTTGATTAACACTTTATAACGACCTTCGTTTGGAACACCAATAATATAGTGTTCCCGGACCACCGGGGTAAAATTACAGAGAACAATCAAAAAATTACTCTTGTCTTCCGCCAGACGGATAAAAGAAAGAACGGAATTGTCCGTATCATTTGCATCTATCCAGCTGAAGCCGTCCCAGGTAAAGTCATTTTCAAAAAGAGCCGGTTCATTTTTGTAAACGAGATTCAAATCCCGGACATAACGTTTCAGTCCTTCATGCATCGGCGCCTTGAGTGCATCCCATTCAAGCCCCCTGTCATGATTCCACTCCTGCCATTGTCCGAAGTCATTGCCCATAAAGAGGAGTTTCTTCCCTGAATATGACCACATGAATCCATAATAGGCACGAAGGTTGGCAAATTTCTGCCACTCATCTCCCGGCATCTTGCCGAGCATTGAGCCTTTGCCATGGACCACCTCGTCGTGTGACAGCGGCAGGACAAAGTTTTCATGGAAGGCATACAGCATTCCGAATGTGAGATTGTTGTGGTGAAAGTGTCTGTGGACAGGGTCTTTTTCCATATAGTTTAGAGTGTCATGCATCCAACCCATATTCCATTTGAGACTGAATCCAAGGCCGCCTATATAAGTAGGCCGGGAAACCATCGGCCAGGAGGTTGATTCCTCGGCAATCGTTAAAATGCCGGGATAAGCGCCATGCACCATTTCATTGGTTTTTTGCAGAAATGATATGGCCTCAAGATTTTCCCGACCGCCGTATTTGTTCGGAACCCATTGCCCCTCTTCTCTGGAATAATCCAGGTAGAGCATGGAGGCCACCGCATCAACCCGCAATCCGTCTATATGATATTTATCCAACCAGAAAAGGGCATTCGACATTAAAAAGGACCGTACTTCATTTCGACCGTAATTAAAAATCATGGTGCCCCAGTCGGGATGTTCGCCCTGGTTGGGGTCGGCATGGGCATAGAGATGGGTGCCGTCAAACCAGTTTAATCCGGCACCGTCTTTGGGAAAATGAGCGGGCACCCAGTCAAGAATGACACCGATACCGTGTTGATGACACTGGTCGATGAAGTACATGCAGTCGGCAGGGGTGCCGAAACGACTGGTCGGCGCAAAGAATCCAAGTACCTGGTATCCCCAGGAACCATCAAAGGGATGTTCGGCAATGGGCAGGAGTTCGATGTGGGTATATCCCATCTCCAGGACATAGGGAATCAGGGAGTCGGCAAGCTCACGATAGGTGAGATAGCGCAATCCCCATTTTTTATCCGGAATTTTTTTCCAGGACCCCAGATGCACCTCATAGATGGAAAGAGGTCGGCTCAACGCCTGATGCTGTGCCCTTTTATCGAGCCACCGCTCATCCTGCCACTGATAGGTATCGAGATCGACCACCACCGAACCGGTTTTTGGTCGTTGTTCCATGGCAAAGCCATAGGGGTCTGATTTGTCAAAAGATTGACCGTCTGCGGCTGTTATGTGGTACTTGTAAACGGAAAATTCTGTCAGCCCGGGAATAAAAAGAGACCAGATACCGCTGTCGGATGAATACATTTCGTGGCTCGTCGGATCCCAGGAGTTAAAATCGCCGATAATGGAAACCCGGTGGGCATTAGGTGCCCAGACTGAAAAACAGACACCATCTTGGCCATGCATTCGTACCAGGTGCGCTCCTAACTTTTCATAGGTGCGCACATGGGTACCTTCACCAATCAGGTATTTGTCAAAATCGCTCAGCCACTGGGGAGAGACGGATTCGCCGGCGAAGGAGTTTTGCAGCATAGAAAGAATACCAGAAACAATAATAGAATAATACGATTACATAATTTTATATTTAGTACCCTACACAACCAAAATTGTCATGTTTTTTTTCTATAAAAGAATCTTGCCACCCTGATGGTATGGGCTGCTTGTGCCGGTCGTGGATAAGGAATCATAAAAAAGGTTTTTCCTCGCCGGGGTCGCTGCTTACAGGCAGCGATAGAGAATGTTTTCAATACGTTTGTGTGTATATTCCTGCAAACGCCAGACTTTCGCGAGTTTGAGGGCGTTGTCGGCAATATGTGTGATATCGGTCTCCGCAATACCGACCTGCCCAAGAGAGGTTGGACTGTTGATTGCCTCAAACCAGTTTTTAAAGGCGGTACAGGTTGCCTCGGCCTGTTGCCGGAGCGATCCTGAAACAATGGATTGTCCGAATACCCGTCTGCCGAGCAGAGCAATACGTTCAGGCGCCGTTGTCGAGTACCAGGAAAGCCAACCGGGGATGATGATCGACAGACCGGCACCGTGGGCAATATCAAACAGTGCGCTCAGCGAATGCTCAATCATGTGCATGGGAAAACCAATCCTGCCGAGACCGGCAGCCGTCAGGCCGTTTAAGGCCAGGGTAGCCGTCCACATCAGATCCGCCCTGGCATGATAATCATCAGGGGTTTGCAGGCAGCGGTTGCAGGCATCCATACTGTTTTCGACCAGACCCTCCATCAGCCGATCCTGGACCGGGGTGGCCGGGTCCCTGGTGGTCATGTAAAATTCAAGAACATGGGAAACGGCATCGACGGCACCGTAAGCGGTATAAGCAGGCGGTACCGTCAAAGTAACCTCGGGATTTAAAATAGACGTTTTCGGATAAAGCAGTTTGTTGCCGTAGCCAAACTTTTCATTGGTCGCTTCATTGGTAATCACCATGCCTGAATTCATTTCCGAGCCGGCAGCGGCGATGGTAAGGACCGTCGTCAACGGGATGGTTTTTTTTATGCTTTTTTTGCCGGTAAAAAATTTCCAGACGTCATGCTCAACCAGGGCTCCGGCACTGATCGCCTTGGCGCTGTCAATAACGGATCCGCCGCCGACGGCAACGATGACATCGCAGTGTTTATTTTTTACTTTGTCAATACCTGCCCGGACATGGTCAAGGGTTGGATTGGAACGTACACCGCCGTGTTCCGTCACCGTGAGATCCGCCCGGCCAAGGGAGGTGATTATTTGTTCATAAAGTCCGTTTTTCCGGATGCTTTCTTTGCCGTAAATTAAAAGGGCATGCTTACCCCAACGGGCGGTTTCCTTCCCGATTTCGGCGATGGTATTACGACCGAAGATGATCTTTGTTGGATTATGGAAGACGAAATTTTGCATATTTTTCAGATTGAAGCAGGTATTAGGGAAAAATGATTTTTTGTTTAACGACTATTCAGCAGATGTTTTTCCCTGCGTTTCTGTTGTAATTTGTCAAAAAAACGATAGGTAATAACGTAGGTGATAATACCAACGGGTACGGCCAGGATGAGGCCGCCGGTGAGCAGCACCAGAGCGGCGTCCAGGCTCAACTTACTGATCGTATGCAGGCTGTCGAGCAATCCTTGATGGAGGATCATGTCAAGGATTGATTGCAGGCGTTGCCAGCCCAGGCGGCCCGGGAAAAAACAATTACCTATTCGCCAGGCAAGCCAGTATTGCGGAATAAAGGTCATGGGATTACTGATAATAGTCGCCACAATAATTGCGGCAATGGTATTAACCCGTAAGGCCAGGGTGATGCTGACAATTATTATTGTATGCAGCGGTAGGGTCGGCGTAATACCGACGGCAGCACCGACGGCGGAGCCCATGGCCAAAGAGTAGGGCGAACCCTGCAGCCGTTTCAGGCGCACGAAATAATATTTTGCCGTTCGGCGCAGGTCCCATTTCACGGTGCGCTCACCTGCGGATTACAATGGATGCCTGGGCAAAGCAGGATGTCAGGTGATGATTTTCTGATAATTTTCAATACCATTGGTAAGTCTGATAAAATCTTGGAGTTCAAGTCGTTCCGCTCGAATCGACGGAGAAATATTGCAGGTTGCCAGGAGTTCATGCAGCTGCATTTTCGTCAGGGAAAAATCTCCGCTTTGCAGCGCATTTATCAGGGTTTTTCGGCGTTTGCCAAAGGCGGTACTCACCACCTTTCGTAACGTATTTGCGCAAAACTTGTCAAGCTTTTCAACTCGATCCGGGACCGGGAAAAAACTTAGTTCAACTACTGCGGAGTCAACCCTGGGTCTGGGGTGAAATTCTTCAGGCTTTACCCGCATCACCATTTTGATGTCGGCACAACTTGCCAGCAGGACTGTCGGCACACCGTATTCCTTTGTTCCTGGTTGTGCCGCAAGGCGCTGGGCGACCTCCTGCTGCAGCATGATGACGGCGCGTTGTATCAGGTGGGCATGGTTAATGAGTTTGAAGAGAAAAGGGGTAGAAATGGAATAAGGAAGATTGGCAATAAAAAATATCCTGCCGCCGCTTTCAGCGGCCAGTTGTTTAAAGTCAACCTGTAATATATCCTGATGGCGCAGGATAACGTTGGTCGGCAGATCCTGCTGCTCCTTGTGCAACCGGATAATCCCTGAGTCTGTTTCAATGCCGATAACCTGTTGCGCGGCCGCTGCAAGTGGGCGGGTCAGGGCACCGAGGCCGACACCCACCTCGGTGACGATATCGTTTTTTTTAATAGCTGCTTTTTGAACGATACGCTCGGCGGTATGGCTGTGAACCAGAAAATTCTGCCCCAGCTTTTTTTGGGGGGCCAGCTTTTGTCGGTTTAAAATATTTCTGGTCGAATTTCTGTTCATTTTCCGACAGGCCCTAATTCAGTGGTGAGCGGGAAAAGGCATCATCATCCGGATACAGCAGTCTGCCTTTTTTATATAAATAATATCCTGCCACGGCAATCATGGCCGCGTTATCCGTACAGAATACGGGTTCCGGGATACAAAGTTCCAGGTGTTGTTCCCTACACCTGCGGAAGAGATGAGTACGAAGGAGCCTGTTACCGGCGACACCGCCGCCGATAATGACACTCCTGTGCTTATTTTTCCGGGCGGCAAGGAGAGTCTTTTCAACCAGGACTTCCACAACTGCATGTTCAAAGGAGGCACAGATATCCTCAATCGGAACCGGAATTTTTTTTTGTTTATATCTGTTAACGGTATTAACCACGGATGTTTTCAGGCCGCTGAAACTGAAATCAAGGCTCTCTTTGTCCAGCCAGGCCCGAGGGAATTTGAAAGCGGATGGATCGCCTTTTTCGGCAGCCTTGCTGACCGCCGGTCCTCCGGGGTAGCCAAGTCCAAGCAGTTTGGCAACCTTGTCAAATGCCTCTCCGGCGGCATCATCACGGGTCCGGCCGAGAAGCCTGTAGTCGGTGTAGTCGGCAACGGCAAACAGACTCGTATTACCGCCGGAGACAACCAGTGCCGTATAGGGAAAAACAGGCTGTTTTTCTGCCAGGAAGGCGGATAGCATGTGGCCTGTCAGATGATCAACCCCGACACATGGAATATTTTTGACCAGTGCCAGGGCCTTGGCAAAGGTGAAGCCGACCAGCAATGATCCGACCAGTCCCGGTCCCTGGGTGGCGGCAATAAGATTGATGTCGTCCAGGCATACTTCGGCCCGTATCAGTGCCTGCTCGACGACCGGTCTGATTGCTTCAATGTGGGCACGGGAAGCCAGCTCCGGGACAATACCGCCATAGGGAGCGTGTAGCGCAAATTGACTGCTGATGATGTTGGAGAGTACCTGATTGGGAGCGGCAACAACCGCGGCCGCCGTGTCGTCACAGGAACTCTCTATGGCAAGGATGAGCATAAAGTATGGCCTGTCTTGCAAAGTCCTTCGTTTGGTGGTAACAGTGGGCCTTCCTTTACCTAAATTGAGCGTTTCACCCCATCTGCAAATGGAAAAAGATAAATGCTTACAAATGGTTTTTTCTTAAAGTGTTGCAGATGGGGTGAAACCCTACGGGATTTCCATTTCATCCCCAATCTGCAGGCCTTGCGCTGTCCCATGTAGGCTTAACTACAATGAAACAGCACAAAACCTGCAGCTTGGGGCGAAATGAAAATCGCTAAATTTAGGCTTTAGAAAGGTAGAGATAATGTCTCTACTTAATATACCAACATATTGCAAGCTCAACCACAAGACTCAATGAAAGATACAAACTCCGGACAAATGGTAAAAAATTCAGCCCCGATGGATATGTTTTCCCGGACGATTTCGTATCTTCGCCTGTCTCTTACCGATCGCTGCAACTTGAAATGCATGTACTGCGTGACCGAGGATGAAAAAAACGGTTGCCTGGTCAAGCTTGGGCAGGATGAGCTGCTCACCTATGAAGAGCTGCTGCGGGTCGTCGGAGTTGCCGTACGGATGGGCATCAGTAAGCTGCGCCTGACAGGTGGAGAGCCGCTGGTTCGTAACAATATAATGCATTTCATAGATAATCTTGCCCAAATAGAGGGGCTTGAAGATATTCGCATAACGACCAATGGCGTACTGCTTGGGAAATATGCGCAGGGACTTTTTGACGCGGGAGTGACCAAGGTCAATATCAGCCTTGATACCCTGAAACGCAAACGTTTTGCGGAGATCACGGGTGTTGATTGTTTTGATCGTGTCTGGGCAGCAATTGAAACCGCCCTGGCTGTGGGATTTTCACCTGTTAAGCTCAACATGGTCGTGATGCGGGATATCAATGATGATGAGTTACCGGCCTTTGCGGAACTTTCCCGAAAGATGCCTTTACAGGTGCGTTTTATTGAATTTATGCCCATTGGTACCTCGAGCCGGTGGAACAAAAAAACATATATGTCTTCCGATGAAATTATGGGTAGATTTCGCGACCTGGGAGAACTTATCCCCCAGGAGAAGCAGCAGGCGGACGGCCCGGCCAGGGTATTTAAACTTGGTGCTGATGCCTTGGGATCACTGGGTTTTATCAGTCCAATCAGCCATCATTTCTGTGACCGCTGTAACCGTTTGCGCCTGACGTCCGAGGGACGGTTACGTTCCTGTCTGCTGCATGATGAAGAAACCGACTTGAGAAGTGTATTGCGGGCCGGCTGTAGTGATGATGATATTCGTACGACCCTGTTGACGGCCATTCGCAACAAGCCAAAGGGACATCAGATGGCTGAACGGCTTAAACAGGACGGCGGTGACTGTCACGGGCGGATGTCACGGATTGGCGGATAGGTTTTTTTTACCTAAATTGGGTGAAATGCTCAATTCAGGTTGTTGTTCATGGGGGAGGCCGGACAACTTGCAGCCTATAGCCAGTCGGTTAAGCAAAGGCCGACGCCGATGGTATTTACATAATGATTATAGTCAATAAGGCTTTCGCCATAGCCATTGAAATAATGAACATATCCCTTTAGATAGGGCCAGCCGGGCAGGGGAAAACTCCAGCTCAGTTCAACGGCTCCCTGTTTAAATCCTGATTCCAGGTTATTTCTGGTCATTAAGCTGAAGACATTTTCATCCCATTTATAGGACGCGTAAAATTCGCCATGGCCCAGGTAATCGGTGATGTCGGGATTGTCGTCATCTGCGGCGTCTTCCTGAATTCGAATCCAGGGTTTAACGGACATTGCCAGATTTCCGTTTTCCACTGTCAACCATGCATAAATGCGGTTCCAGCTTCGGGACAGTTTCCCGCCGCGGCCGTTGGACTGATGAACAATACCCAGCGAGTTCCAGGCATTGGTAAAACCGAAAAATTGCCGGCGTGGATGAAATTGAATCCATGCCTCGGGTTCATGGTTTGTTTCACGAAACGGGGCGGATTCCCCGCTGTTATAGACCTGCCAGAATGAACGATTGGTATAAGCGGCATAAATATCAGCGCTGTTATTAAAAAGATTCACCAGCAGGGGAAATTTTATACTGAGCTGGAACTGTGCCTCAGTATTGTCAAGATACAGGTTGGGGTCATCAAACTGATTCTGAAACGGGCCTTCATTATAAGAATTTGCATTATAGGCGGCAAACAAAATATAGTTGGGTTTGTGCGCCATCAGGGTAAAGGGCTGCAGGACATGTTCCTTGTCCTGATGGATGCGTCTGCTGACCAGGGGCGTTTTTTCATCCATGGAGGTTTTGAAAAAGGCATCGGCATGGATTTCTTTTTCGCATTGCAGTCGTAATTCACCGATCGTTGTGGCATCGGAAGCAGACTGTACGGCCTTTGCCATGCAGTCAGCCAGCTCACCTGCATAAAGGGCCGGCGGCAACAGTATGGTAAGGATGGCTAATAAGGAATAAAATGGGAGTATTTTTTGCTGTTTTTTCATTCGCCTGTTGGTTTCTTGGTTTATTTTACGGGAGCAATATCCGGTCGATGAAAAGGACGTTTGAGCTGGAGACCGGCGATCTCTGCGGGCCGCATTGGGCAATACGACTATTTCAGGATTACTTTCTTAATAATATTAGATTATTACGAAAAGAAAGCATTTTCTTCAAGAATTATTTTTCAAAGAGATTTTTCCTTCAGTAATGAGCCTGTTGAATTAAGACCATATTAACATGGCAATTTAATTATAATTATGAATCTTCGCCGCATTTATTTTCAACCATTGGTGTTGCCCATTATTTTTTTCGGTTTGACAATCCTGGCCGGAGGAGTATTGCTCTGCCGGCCGTTCTGTCTGCGTGCCGGACATGTCCTGTCCTTTACCGATGCCCTGTTTACCTCCTGTTCCGCCACCTGTGTGACCGGCCTTGTCGTTGTGGATACCGGTACGGTTTTTTCATCTTTTGGCCAGGCGGTCATCCTTGCTTTGATCCAGATCGGCGGTCTCGGTATTATGTCTCTGGCTTCACTTGCCCTGTATCTCTTCAGGCAGCGTGTCACCTTGACCGACAGGATTGCCGTCGGCCAGAACCTTCTCCAGGATTCCAGTTTCCATCTGGGCAGGTTTCTGCTCAAGATCGTTGTCGGTACCTTTGTCATAGAACTTGCGGGTGCTTTTCTGCTGACAATGGCGACCAGGGGCGTCATGTCCCTGCCTTCAGCCGTTTTTCACAGTGTATCGGCGTTTTGTAATGCAGGATTTGCCCTTTATGACGACAGCCTGACACGATGGGCCGACAATGTGCCGGTTAACTTTATCATCATCGGCCTGATTGTCCTGGGGGGAATCGGTTTTTTTGTGATGACGGATGTTGTTGACTGGTTTCTGCATCGGGTTGGTTCCTGCAGGCAGAAGCCGCATAAATTTTTAAGCTGGTATTCACGGGTAGTACTCAAAACGACGCTTTATCTCATTGTCGGGGGAACACTGGCCATTTTTATCGGACAGTGGTGGGGGCAACCCCATCAATACTCCATTGGTCATGGTCTGCTGACCGGTTTTTTTCAGTCGGTTTCCTGCAGAACCGCTGGATTTAATACAATTGATATCGGCAGGCTGACCGATGTGACTCTGCTGTCTATGATGGCACTCATGTTTATCGGAGCTGCCCCCGGCTCCTGTGCCGGCGGTATCAAAGTGACGACTTTTCGGATTGTCCTGGCCTTTCTGCATGCGGAACTGTTAGGAAGAGACCAGGCGGTTGTCGGGAAAATAGCAGCTTCGAGAGAGACGGTGCGAAAGGCCCTGTCGCTGGCTGCTTTTTCCGTGCTTCTTGTCTGCGGCGCAACTATTGTTTTAAGTATCAGTGAGCGCTGGGGGCTTCCGAAAACTCAGATTCAGCCGACATTACTTGCCATCGGTTTTGAGGTGGTTTCCGCCTTTGCCACGGCCGGGCTCTCCATGGGATTGACCCCGCATCTTTCACTGGTGGGCAAGTATGTCATCATTATTCTCATGTTTATCGGCCGCCTTGGGCCTCTCGTGTTTGTCGGCGTATTAAGTACCATCAAACGGAGAGTTGCCTACAGCCGTCCGGATTCAGATCTGCTCATCGGGTAGGAGAAAAGCATCGGTCAGGAGAAAAAAATATGAAAGGGGAAATCGCCGTTATCGGTTTGGGAAAATTTGGTTTTTATTTTGCCGTTACCCTTGTTGAACTCGGTTTTACCGTTATCGGAATCGACAATCGACAGAACAGGGTCCAGGATGCGCGGGACAGGCTGCATCAGGTGTATAAGATTGATTCGACCAATAAGGAGGCCCTGGAGCAGATAGGCCTTGCCGAGGTCTCTCATGTCCTCATCAGTGTGGGTGATTCAATCGCGGCCTCATCTATGATAACCATGTATGCCAAAGAGCTGGGTATTCCCAATGTCTGGGTCAAGGCCGTCAATGCAGATCATCAGCGTCTGCTTTATCGGCTGGGGGTGGACGAAGTGATTATCCCCGAACAGATGGCAGCGGTCCAGTTAGCCTCCAAAGTTGCCATCCCTGGATTTCTGCAATACGCGACCTTTGATCCGGATGTTTCTTTTCAGGAGCTGACCATTGACCGGTGGGCCGGCAAAAGTTTGCGTCAGCTTGACTTGACACGACGATTTCAGATCCAGGTAATCTCAGTAAAGAAACAGGATGGGAAGAAAATAGAATATACGCCTGATCCGGATTATATCTTTCAGCCGGGAGATAAAATAATAATCCTGCGCAATACCCATACCTCACGCAGAATTAAATCATAAGGTGTCCCGCACTGTGCAGGCTGCAGGGGGATGATCCACAATCGTTCACCAGGCAGCAGGCAGGATAGATCAACTGATACCTGCAGGCGTTGACGACGACGCCAGCATGGATTCCAGTTGCTGCCACCGGTCATAGAGCTGTTCCACCTCTGTTTCCAGCTTTTGTTGTTCGGCCCAGTATTGGGCGACAAGGTCGTGGTCGGCGACTATTGCAGGGTCGGACAGCAGTTGCTGTAGCTCCTCAAGACGCCCTTCCAGCGGCAGTATTTTTTCTTCAATGGTATCATATTCCCGTTGATCCATATACGAAAGTTTTCTTGTCTTTTGTCGCACCTTTTCAGGTGCGGAGCTTGGGTTCCGTTTTTTTAAAGCAGCTGCATTCCCGGCTTGCAGCCAATCCAGCCACTGGCAATAATCGGCAAAATATTGCACATGGCCCCGGCCGTCAAAGCCGAGAACCCGCTCACAGACCTTTGCCAGCAGAAAGCGATCATGGGTGACCAGGACCAGAGCGCCGGGGAATTCCAGCAGGCTGTCTTCCAGCACCTGTAATGATGGGATATCCAGGTCATTTGTCGGTTCATCAAGGAGCAGGATATCAGCCGGCTGCCGCATGAGTCCGGCGATGAGGATGCGGGCCTGTTCTCCACCGGACAGCCTGGCCACAGGGGTTTCCAGCTGGTCGGGGCGAAAAAGGAACCGTTTTGCCCAGGTAACGACATGTACGACCTGGTCCCGGTAGACGACTGAATCGCCTTCGGGTGCCAACGCCTGCTTTAATGTTTGTTGCTGATCAAGTTGTTGACGACGTTGGTCAAAGGAGACGATGCGTACATCCGGGGCTGTTGTAAGGGTGCCGCTGTCAGGGGAAAACACATCGTTTTTTTCGGTGGCGTGGGCAAGGATTTGCATGAGGGTCGATTTGCCGCAGCCGTTTCGTCCGAGCAGGCCGATTCGTGAACCGTTGGTAAGAATGAAATCAAGATCCTGGAAGAGGGTTTTGCTCCCGTAACTTTTGGCAATTTTATTACCAATCAACAGCTTTTTTGTCTTTCTGCCGGTGGCATCAAAGTTAATTTTTACCCGTCCTGTTGCCCGGTTTCTCGCCCTGGTCTCCGCCAACTCTTCAGCCAGTTCTCCCGCCGCAGCTATCCGGTATTTAGCCTTGGTAGCCCGTGCCTTTGGTCCCCGTCTGAGCCATTCGGTTTCCCGACGCATTTTGTTTGCCATCCTGGTTTCAATTGCCTGTTGACAAGCTAAAAAATCTTGTCGCTTTTCCAGAAAATCACTGTAAGAACCTTGAACCTGGAACGATCCCTGCGGGTAGGCGGCGGAAAGCTCAATAACTCTATTTATTGTGTTTTCCAGAAATCTGCGATCATGACTGACCATAAGAAAAGCGGCCGGACTTTCCGGCAGCCGTGAGGAAAGCAGTTTTTCGAGCCAGAGGATACCTTCAATGTCAAGGTGATTGGTGGGCTCGTCCATCAGCAGCACATCAGGATGATTGATGAGCGCACGGCAGATGGCAAGCCGTTTGCGCCAGCCGCCTGAAAGTTGTCGGACCGGGCATTCCGGATCGACAAATTCAGCCCTGCTGATCAGGGTGTGGGCCCGGGTCAATGCCTCGGCCTGATCAAGATGTATATCCGAGAGGCCGGCAAGCAGGTTGTCGACAAGAGAACTCTCTTCCGTAAAGATATCATCCTGGGCAAGAAATCCGATGCGTATGTTTTTCTGCCGGGAAACCCGGCCCTTATCTTCCCGGAGCCGGCCGCCCAAAATCTTCAACAGGGTCGACTTGCCCGACCCATTGGGTCCGATCAGGCCGATACGATCTCCCTTGCGCAGAACAATGTCGACGCCTGTAAACAATGTCTGGGCGCCGAATGCCTTGCTCAGGCCTTTACCGTTTAGGAGCAGGGTCATATATTAGCCTGTCTGAAAAATACGGGACAAAGAACGGGCTCAAACCAGGCCGAGTTGCGGATTGTCAGCCCTTGGGTAGGAACCTATCCATTCGTAAAATGGGCAGGTTCCCTGCAGTATATCACAACACTCGCGGATAATCGGATCCTCGATATGACCGGCAATGTCGAGAAAGAAAAGATATTTCCATTGTTTGCCCTTGATCGGCCGCGATTCGATTTTTGTCAGGTCGATTTTTCGATCTGAGAGCACGGAGAGG
Source organism: Desulfobulbaceae bacterium (assembly GCA_026986885.1). The sequence goes on along the minus strand of JALSNT010000064.1, from coordinate 2,400 downwards.
ACTTCTTTCAATGCCCCGGGTTTGTTTACCAGGAGGCTGAGAAGCAGGGAAGTCTTGTCATTACCGCTTTTGCTCGGTGACTGTTTGCCGATAACCAGGAATCTGGTGGTATTTCCCTGGTAATCCTCAATGCCCTTGACAACCACCTGAAGATTATAGGTCTTAATGGCAAGTGAACTGGCAATGGCGCCGATGTTTGGATTGTTGGCAGCCATCTTGGCGGCGGCACCGGTGGAAAAGACCGGCAGGGTCGGGGTATCCGGCATGTGTTTCCGCAGCCATTCCCGGCATTGGGCCAGGGGCTGGGAATGGGAGGCCACCGTCTGAATATCGGCAATATTTCCCGATTGGCAGACAAGGTTATGCGAGATGGCAAGCTGCAGCTCCCCGCAGATTTTGACGTTATATTTCATAAAGGAATCCAGGGTGGAAAAAACCGCCCCTTCGATCGAGTTTTCAACCGGGACCATGCCGTATTCCACCCGTTCTTTATCAACCTCATGAAAAACATCGTCAATGGATTCCATGGGCATGTATTCGGCCGACTGTCCGAAATATTTAACCCCGGCCAGGTGGGTATAGGTCGCTTCCGGCCCGAGGTAGGCGACGGCCGTTTTCTTTTGAGAAAGGCGACAGGTGGTGATAATTTCATGAAAGATAGACCGCAGGGCACGCTCGGGAAAGTCTCCCCGATTGTTATTGAGCAGCCGCTGATATATCTCCAGCTCCCGTTTCGGATCCCATTTCGCTCTGTTGGCACCGGTCTTCAGTTGTCCGATTGTTTTGGCACAGGCAAGACGTTCTTTGAGCAGGCCGAGTATGGTGTCGTCTATTTCGTCAATACGTTTTCGCACCAGGGGTATGGTTGGTTTGTCATTACTCATGGGAAAAATTGTTTTGATTGATGGAAAAATAATTGGCCAACTTATTGATTTAATGGCTCTATTATCAATATAACTTTAGAGGGCAAATCATACATGCTAAATCATCTTTTGATTGTTGCAAACAAAAAAACCATATTTTCGTTGAGTAAACCTGAAAAGAGTTGCGCTTGAACATGTTTTTAATAATATATAGTACCTGTTCTTGCGGGAATATCAGACCTGACCCGGATGAACCGGAAAATTCGAAATAAGAAACACCAAATTCGAGACAATAAGAATAGCCCTGTTTTTATGAGAAGACAGGAAAATATATATGGAAACGTGACATGAGTGAATTTACGGTACACAAAACCTATGCCGAAATAAATGCCCGTATCAAGGCGGGTGAGGTGGTCGTGGTAACGGCTGAGGAGATGGTGGACATTGTCAAAAAGGACGGCCCTGTTGAGGCGGCGCGCAAAGTTGATGTGGTGACCACCGGTACCTTCTCAACGATGTGTTCTTCCGGCGCTTTTTTTAATTTCGGGCAGACGACCCCGACCATCAAGGCACAAAAGGTCTGGATTAACAAGGTGCAGGCTTATGCCGGGCTTGCGGCCATTGATATATACCTGGGGGCCACGGAACCGGCGGAAGACGATCCGCTTAACAAGGTCTATCCCGGCGAGTTTCGATATGGCGGCGGCCATATTATCGAGGACCTTGTGGCCGGCAAGAAGGTCTTTCTTGAAGCCAAGGCCTATCCAACAGACTGCTATGCCAATCGAAAGTGTAAAAAGGAATTAACCCTGGCCGACTTTCCCCATGCCCTGCTCTGTAATCCACGAAATGGCTATCAGAATTACAACTGTGCCGTTAATATGACGGATAAAATCGTCTATACCTATATGGGTACCCTCAAACCGAAATGCCGTAATGCAAATTATTGCAGTGCCGGCCAGCTTAGTCCTCTTTTAAATGATCCATTATACCGGACGATCGGCCTTGGAACCAGAATCTTTCTCGGTGGGGGGGTCGGTTATGTTACCTGGCACGGGAGCCAGCACAATCCCTCCGCACCACGGGGAGCAAACGGTGTGCCTCTGCGTCCTGCCGGCACCATGATGGTTCAGGGCGATCTCAAACAGATGTCCGCCGACTGGTTGCGGGGCGTCGGTATTCAGGGATATGGTTGCTCGCTGGCGGTCGGACTTGGTGTGCCGATACCTATTCTCAATGAAGAGATGGCAAGGTTTACCGGAGTTTCCGATGCCGAAATTTTTACCCAGGTAGTTGATTATGGATATGAATATACAAACGGTATTGCTCGTACCTATGGCGAAGTAAGTTATGCCGAGTTAAAGAGCGGTATCATTGAGGTGGCAGGTAAAAAAGTGCCGACGGCACCCCTTTCTTCTTATGTCAAAGCGGTTGAAATTGCAGAAATACTGAAGAAACGGATAGCGGACGGGCAATTTTTTCTCTCCGAGCCGGTAGCTCCGTTCCCCACAGTTGATTTTTCTTTTGAAGAGTGACG
>JALSNT010000063.1 GCA_026986885.1 Desulfobulbaceae bacterium | reverse complement strand
CGAAAAGCCGCGACCAATATGCGCGGTTATTATGTCGGGGAGATCTTGTGGTGTCAACCGCCCGGCATGAATTTTTCGGAATTTCCATGCTGGAAGGTGTGCGGGCCGGCTGCAGGCCACTGGTCCCGGCCGAGCTTTCCTATCCGGAATTATATCCGGGTGAATTTTGCTACCCCAGGCAATGTTTCAAAAAAATGCTGCGTCAGGCGCTGGCGGAGACCGCAAACAACCGGAAAGAGGATTACCATCATCTTGCTGATTCTTTTTCCTGGCCCCTGGCAGCCGGTCGCTATCAACAGCGCCTGCGTGAACTCTGCGGAAAAGAAACCAGGTAAAATGGGGTGTTTTTTTGACTTGGTCAGTTAGTATCTAATTTGGTGTATTTTTTTGTTTTTTTTGCAGATGGGTGAAACATCCGACCGAATTGGGACAGGCAGCATATTTATCTCAAGAAGTTGTCCTCGTGTAAAAAAGGTTCCATGCAACAGGTACTCTCCGGTCATTGCCGGCACAAATTTTTCCAAGCAATATTGACGAATAATGTTCATCCGCTGCAATGAACGCAGCAGGTTTTTTCGGCTGCCGTCCACGTCGGGTTGTATGGTATGCAGGAACAACCATTTTTTGCCGACATAGGTTCTGGTAATGCCCACATATACATGCGCACTGCCGATTCGATAAGGGGTCGTCCAGATATAGAAAATGGTACGTTCCGGACCATTGGCGTCTGCCAGTATCAACGACCAGTTATTTATCTTCCCGTCCCAGAAGGCGGGAGCAACCGGGATGCCGGTCTTGTTTGATTTATCTGTAAATCCCGACTGACAACAAGCTGCCCTTGCCGGAGTCGGGGTTTTCATGGTTTGTTGCGGCCGGCCAACCTGGTCCAGCCATGCTGGTTTATCTGTAAAGGGTCGAAAATTTGTAAATTGTCGCAACAATGTATGCAGATCAGGCTCTGCTGCATTCTTCCAGCCCGCTTTCTGCAGTTGGGCCGCAAGTGTTTGATCGTTTTCAGCAATAATTTCGACACTGATAGGCTGTTGCCGTCTGCCGAACAGGGTTTGGGTAAACTGCAGACCCTGTGCGGTGAGCAGTTCCGATAAATCTCTGGTGAGCTGCATGGTCGCCATCTGTTTTGCGGGCGCAGGTCCGGGCTGGTACACGATGGCGAAGATAACATAATAACACAACGCCAATGCCGACAATGCCGCTCCCATGGCCTTTCTTTTTGGTGGCACAGGAGTATGGAAAACCAGCATTTTTTGTGCGACCAACCATTCCGTCAGGCTGATACCGATAATCAACCATAAGGCGCCGACCAGATAGCCGCCCCACACATCACTGAGATAATGAACGCCCACGATAATGCGGCTCAAGCCAAGCAGACCGACAACAATGCCTGTAAAGAAAAAAATCTTTACCTTTGTTTGCCACCTGGCTGCATGGCGAATGGCGAGATACCCTAAAAAACCATACAAGGCGACGGCAATGGTTGCATGGCCGCTTGGAAAAGAATAGGACGGTTCATAGAAAGCAGCCTCGGCTGGTCTGGGACGATGGAAAGCATACTTGCCCAGGGTGGTAAACAATTCACTGCCGAGGATGGAAACCGCCATCGGCAGGATGAGCGGCCTCTTCTTCATCACAACGAAAAACATGGCCGCGATACAGGCCATCGGTACACTGACCTGCCAGCTCCCCAGTGCCGTAATCCAGGTAAAAAAATGCAGGACCTCCGGGGCACGGAATACCTTTACCAACTGAGCGATGCTTTGATCAAGGGCGACAATAGGATCCGAGTTGACAAGATCCTCAATGATGCCGGCAAAGAGGAACAGGACATAACAAAATGCTAAAGTGAGCAGGGTCAGGGTGCGCCCCCGGAAACGTGTCCGGTCAAATCTTCGGCGAATAAAAGCGCTCAGGCGGGGATGGTTTTTCTTCCATGCCTGCACCATTTCATTGGTCAGTACGGCTGTGTATATTGACTGCAGGACAGATAGGAGAAATTCAACAACGACCCGGCCGTGTCTGATTACCTGATGCTGTAACATCGCAAGAAGCAAAGAAACCAGAACCACTGTCACCGCCAGGATACCGATTCTGGACATCCACAATTGGGCGAGGCCCAGGGACTGGGCAAAGATATATCCCGCTCCCAGCCACTGCAGAGCCCAGCCCATGGCTCCCAGCACGTTCCAGAGCATAAAGCGCCGGTGATTCATACCCACCGTACCCGCAACAAAAGGAATAATCTCTTTTATGGTCGGGACAAATCGTCCTAAAAATATACTTTTAGAGCCATGCTTTTTAAAAAATTCATGGCCTGCTCTAAAATGTTCCGGCTTTACTATCCAGATACCATTATGCGTCCATTGCCTGCCGTAACGCTTGCCAAGATAATAATTCACATTATCTCCTAAAACCGCTCCGGCCAGAGCAAACCACCATAAATCAACAGGGTCTATATGGCCTCCTGCCGCATATGCGCCTAAAAGAAGCAGCAAGGTGGAACCAGGAAGAAAGAGGCCGAGCAGAAAGACTGTTTCAAGCAACGCCGCAAGAAAAGCCAGCCAATATATCAGGTAATGGAAATGGACCAGCGACGGGAGCAGATGATTGAGGTATATTTCCATGGACGGGTTCTTTTAGAGAAATATTTTTTTAGAGCAAGGGCCTTATTTCGGCAGATTGACAACAAAGCAGGAGCCGTTTTTCCCATGGCTGTGAACATCAACCGTGCCATGATGTTTTTCGGCAATGGCCTTAACCAATGCCAGGCCAATACCGTTTCCGGAAATTGAGCGACAGGCATCACCACGATAAAATCGGTTGAATATATGCTCTTTATCCTCTTCGGCAATGCCTGGCCCGGTATCAGCCACTGAAAGAATGAGCCGCCGGTTTTCTGTTGTGAGACGTATGCTGACTTTACCGCCTGTTGGAGTAAATTTTATCGCATTATCCAGTAGATTGGCCAATAGACGTTGCAGGCTGTTGCGGTTGCCGGCAAGAGTATGAGGCTGGGCGTCCATTTGTACGGAAAATAAAATTTTCCTTTCCTCTGCTGCCGGCAGGTATAACTCGACCGCCTTTTGGACAATCTCGGCCAGATCGATTTTCTGCATGGCAAGCACCCTGATCCCGGCATCAATTTCGGCCAGTTCCAGGATAGTATTGATCTGGCCGACCAGCTGGTCACTTTCTTCAATGACCGTCACCGCCATATCACGATATGTCGCCTTGTCTGCGTCTTTTGTCAAAGTGGTCTCGGCAACTCCACGCATACGGGTAATAGGCATTCGCAAATCATGGGCCACATTATTAATGACCGCCTGTAATTCGCCTATCAGGCAGGCAACCCGTTCCTGCATTGTATTAAACATGGCGGCCAGGGTCTCTATTTCATCGCCTCTGTTTCCCCGGCTGATTGGTTGCTCCAGGTCACCGGCTGCAATACGCGCGGCTGCTCCGGTTACTTCACGAACTCCGCCCATGGCCCGGCGGGCAATCAGGTACGCGCCGATGCCGCCGAAAACAAGGATAAGGAAAAAGGCGGTTGAAAACGTTTCCCGGTACGTTTCCAGCACTTCATCCTTGTCGTCTAAAATTCCGGCCTGCAGTACAAAGCCGTCCTTGAGCCGAGCGGCGATAAGACGAACAGGGTAGGCAAAGTCCGGGGTATGCAGACTCTTAAACCGTTCACCCCCGGCAGGCAGTATTTCCGGAATCCAGCTCAGTTTTTTCCATACCTCCTGATCGGAAGAAGCGACCGAACGGCCCTGGCGATCAAGGAGGCGAAAAAAAATTCGCTCTTTGCCTGCAGCCGTGGTCTCACGGTTAAACTCTGCCTGCAAACCGGCCAGTCCACCGTCTTCCCTGGTTTTAATAAATTCCCGGATAGTGGCCCGGAGCCGGTCATCGGTCTGTTGTGTCAACCCCATGACGATATGGACATAGACAAGAACAAAGGCAGCAAGAGACAACAGCCCGAAAAGTAAGGTGTACGCAAGGGTCAGGCGGCCGCATACGGTGGAAACAAATGGTTTTTTCACTATCATTCCCTGTGTTCATCCAAAACATAGCCCACCCCGCGAACCGTATGAATCAGACGTTTTCCGGGCACCACATCAATTTTTTCACGCAGACGACAGATACAGGCCTCAACCACATTGGTCTGGGGATCAAAGTGATAGTCCCAGACCTGTTCCAGGATCATCATTTTTGAGATCACCCGCCCCTTGTGGTGCAACAGAAAGGTGAGCAGGGCAAACTCCCTCTGCTGGAGTTCAATCTCCTGCCCGCCCCTGAATACCTTGCGGGAAAGAAGATCAAGCCGAAGGTCGGCAACACCAAGGATAGATTGTTCGGAAACCTGTTGACTGCGGCGCAGGAGCGCATGCAGACGGGCAACAAGTTCGGCAAAGGAGAAAGGTTTGACCAGGTAATCGTCTCCCCCGGCCTTAAATCCGCTTAAGCGGTCTTCCACGGTTTTGCGGCCGCTTAAAAAAAGGATCGGCATGGAAGAGCCGGCGGCTCGCAGCTGTTCAACAAGAATCAGGCCATCAATTTCAGGCAGCATGATATCAACAATTGCGGCAGCAAAGGTCTCTTTAAGGCCAAGGTCAAGCCCTGTCCGGCCGTCAACGGCATGACGTACGGAAAATCCCTCTTCCGTTAATCCGGATTTGATGAAATCAGCGGTTCTGGTGTCGTCTTCAATCAGGAGAATCTTTGCCATGATTATGATGTAAGAAGTCACAGGGCACGCCTGCTGCGGACGATCGGCAAATCTTATGTAGTACCAATACACGACGGCTTGCCGCTTGTCCACATCAGACGCACCCTGCAACTTCTTGCAGGTTTTCCTTATAATTTACGCCTTTGTTGCAATGGATCTTTCCGCCAACGTTCCGTGGCCATGTAGATGGTGGGCAGCAGGTTCAGGGTAAACAGGGTTCCTGTGGTCAGACCGCCGAAAAGCATGATACCCA
>JALSNT010000062.1 GCA_026986885.1 Desulfobulbaceae bacterium | reverse complement strand
ACCTGCCGAATCCGCCTCGGCAAAGGGGGAAATTCTCAGCCGGGTCTGATCGAGAACAACCCCGTCCTGCCGGTGGTAATAGCCGTATGTCGTCGGGACAAGAGCAAGCAGAGCGCAGAGAAGGGTGACGGTTGTCGCCGCCTTGAGGGTACGTGTATACCAGGATGTATTTTTCAACACCACAGGCAAAAGGAAACAAGCGCTGAACAGCGCAAATGATATAGCGAAAATGAGCAGCCATTGGTCCGCGTTGAGGATGGTTATCGCCCGTTGCCACCAGGGTTGGTCCTGCCTGTAGATGCCGTTTGCCTTGCGGACGGCTGTCAGGTTTGCCTGAATATCCGGATTGGATGGCTCAAGGAGCCGGGCCTGTTCGTAGGCCAGGATAGCCGGCCCTGTTTTGCCGAGTCGGGCGTAACTGTTGCCCATATTGTAGAGCAGTGCGGCTGAATAACCCCGCTCTGCTGCGGTTTGCCGGTAATAGTTGAGAGCGGCGGTATAATCTTTGTGCATATATGCCTGGTTTCCCAGATCAAAAGAGTCGGCGGCCTTTGTATTCGACGCCTTTGTATTGGATATGGGGACGAGCAACAGGCCGGCGAGGAGAATGAGAAATAACTGTCCTAAGTGATTGCTTTTCATTGTTTATTGACCTCCTGCCGGAGAGTTTCATAGATCCGCTGCATCTCCTCTGCTGTTGTTTTTTCACCGCTGTAGGCGGCATGTTCTGCCTGGCGTAGAATGTGCGGCAGCGGCGAGTCAGCCGGCAGCCGTTGTTCAAGATCAGCGGCGCTGATTGCCTTTGGCTCTATCTGCCAGATAAACCCGAAATAGACCTGCAGAATGTTCCGGCAAAGCTGCAGAAAACGATTTTCCTCCTGTTCCTGCATGGCTGCCTGTGCCTCGCGCACCAGGGTTGAGATGTCGGCGGCAATCTTTTTTTGTTCAATTATTTCAGGATGGGCCTGCATTTTTCTGTTGCGCCGTCTCAGCAGCATTGCCGTCAGAAAAACAAGCAGGGAGGCGATGAGCAGCACCTGAAACCATAGTCGCAGGTAAAGGGGCCGTATTTGCGTGACGGTCCGGCCCAGGCTGGTATGAATCGGTGCCGGCAGCTCCCGTGTTGCCGACAAAGCCTTCCCTTCAGGTTGTGGTTGCTGCGGCTGTGCGGCAGGCTGTTTCCCGGCGGTGGGTGTTTCCCTTTTCTCTACCTGCCCGGTGGTGGCGGTTGTCTGCATGTTGAGGGCAATGGGGTCGCTCTGCAGGCGGATATATTTTCCCGTTTCCGGATCAAAATAGGAAAAACGTACCGGTGGAATATGATCAACTGCCTTATCCAGGGGAATAATCGCCTGCTCAAATTCCTTGGTTGTCGTATTGCCGGTGGTTTCCTGTTTGCCTGCCGAGGGGGGATAGGTCTTCCAGTCGGCGGCTTTACCGGTAAACAGCGGCGCTTTAACCCGGTCAAAGCTACCGTTTCCCTGGATAATCATATGCAGAGTGATGGGATCGCCGGGGGCAACCGTGGTTGGCCTGGCCTTGACCGACAGGCTGAAGGAGCCGATAGCACCGCTGAATTCTGGCGGTCTGCCTGTTGTCGGCAGGTCATGGACGTTAATTTCCTGTTGTGGTGACAGGAGCGTAATATTTTTTTGCGTGTAACCACCAAAAAAATCATCAAAAAACGGATCATTAAACAGGGGAGAGCCAAACATGGACGATGGATGTTGTCGCCGGGTCCGCACCAGCAGGGAGGTGGCCAGGGAGAATTCCAGGGGATATTTTCCCTGCTTAACGGCGGCAACCGCTCCATGCCAGCTCAAGAGGGTGTAGGGGACGCCGTTCACTGTTTCTTCGCTTTGAACCGGTTTTTTGTCCATGGATTCCAGGATAAAGGTGTCGCCGGTGAGATGCGGGTTGTCCTTGATGGTTACCTGCATGCCCTGCCGGAAGTATGCTTTCAGGGTAAAGGGAAGCCTTTCCCCGGCGTAGATTGTTTCTTTTTTCGGGACAACGCGCATGAATCCGATTTGATCGGCAACGCCTGAACGGAGTCTGGTCGCAGGCGGGGGCTGTACCGGCTGTCCTCCCCGGGGTGCAGGTGCGGCGGCAGCAGGTGTCACCCGGCAGGTAATGGCTTTGGTTGTGTAGGTCTTACCGTCTACCTGGATTGATATGGGGGCAATGGTATGGGAACCGGTCTGCGTTGCCTGTACCAGCCAGGTAAAAGAAACAGAGGAGGATGATTGGCCGTTTATCCATTGCAGCTGGGTGCTTTGTCCCCGGGAGAAAAAACGGAGGCCGTCCCCGGTCGGTTGACCGGGAGTGGCAGAGCGTGCCCCGGTAACCGTTACGGTCAGGCGTGCATTTTCATCAATTCCGAATGTGGTCGGCTGCAAAACAGCCTGAACGGATACATCGGCTGCCCACAGATTGCCGGAGAGCAACGGCGTGATTGATGACGATAATAATAATAAGATCATCAATACCGTGATATATGTTGCATGCTGTGCGGATATTTTTATTTTCATGGTTGTCCTGTACCTTTTTTTGTAACCTCAATTCAGCGTGTTACTCCTCATTTCCTGTCATAAAAAAACAAGAAATTTTTAAGACACATTGCGGGGACGCGCTCCTGCTTCTGCGGTTTGAAATTTGATATTCATAATTATGTCAGGTTGCTGGTATTCCGCCTTAGGTGTAGATAGTGTAGGTCTGGTTGAGTTCAGCGAAACCGGACATTGATGATGGCAATCTCCTGTCCGCTTTCGCTGCGCGCAAGCAGACCTGCTACTCTGCGAGACTTCGAGGGCACGCTCCTGTTGCTGCGGTTCGAAATTCTGCAGTTTGAAATTCGATATTCGTAGTTAAATGTTGGGTTACATCCAGCATTACGAGTATATATTTTTTGTTTATTTCCTGATTCCTTTGGCCGGGGCTACCAGTTTCTGTCGACTGATTGCTCGCTGCTGCCGGTTTTGCCGGGGACAAATTCAAGCCGCCCCTCCTCGTTTTTCAAGGCGTCCAGCAGATTTACGGCCTCGCCTCTGGTCATCTTTCCCTGTTGACGGCGCTGCTGGTCCCGACGACTCATGGTCATGGCATGCTCGCCGGTCGTCTGGCCGTTTGCCGGTTGTCCGGCCGTATTGCCCTGCGGCTTTGCTTTTCCCTTATCGCCGGTTTTCCCGGTCTTGTCCTTTGCCTGATTTTTTCCGCCGCTATTCTTCTGTTGGTCGCTGCTGCCACTTTTTTTGCCGCTTGCGGGGCTGTTTTTCTGCTGCCCGTTCTCTTTTTCAGGCCTGTTGCCCTTATTGTCGCCGCCGGATTTGTTCGTTGCGCCTGCTTTTTTATCCGTTGTGCTGTTTTTGTTCTTTTTCTTCCCTTTCTTTTTCTTATTCTGTTGATTTTTCCGGTTGTGTTTTTGTTTTTGTTCCCTTTTTTTCTGCTGTTTTTTCAGTTCGTTGACTAATTTTTTAACCAGGGCGAGATTCTCCCTGGCTTCCGGATCAGCTGGATGCAGTTTGAGGCTGTTTTCATAGGCCCTGATGGCCCGATTGAAATGTTTGATCGCCTGTTGAGGATCGGTTTTCTCCACCTTTTGCCCCAACTGATACCGGGTGTTGCCGAGATTGAAATAGGACTTGGCCTGCAAATCAAGATCATCGGTTGCCAGTGCCCCTGTGAAAGATTCGAGCGCCTTGTCGTATTTCTTTTTCCGGTATTGCACGTCTCCCATGTTAAATAGTAATACCGGGTTATGGGGCTGTTTTTTCAAAATATCGGCGTATGCTTTTTCTGCCTGATCCAGTTTACCCGCATGGAAAAGATTTTCAGCGGTTGAACCATTGGCATTTGCGGGATGAAATGCAAGTACCAGTAATACAATAAGTGATTTCCGGTTGTTGAAGAGACGGCGACGGTCGCCTTTACCCGGAAGGAAACCGGGGAAACGGCCTGATTTTCTTTCGCTGACCAGAAATTCGATCATCAGCAGGATGAGGGCAACGGCCAGCGGCCAGTAAAACCGTTCGATGGGCCGCCGTTGTCTTTTTTCCTGATGGGCCTGCTTGGGTATTCGCTTGAGTTTATCCTGATAGATGGTGCTGAACCCCTGGCCCATGGCGCCTAACGGCGCATAGATGCCGCCGGTAATATCGGCGATCCGTTGCAATGTCTTTTCATCCAGTCGGGAGCGGATAAAATGACCGGCTTTATTCTTGATAAATTCGCCTCTGTTTTGCGTGTCCGGTATCAGTTCACCTGCCCTGGTGCCGACGCCCACCGTGTAAATGGTCATTTTTTCTTCAGCGGCCTTTTTGGCCGCAATTATCGCCTGTCCCTGGAGATTTTCACCATCGGTGACCAGAATGAGTATTTTATGATTGGTTTCACCTGCAAGAATTTTGGCCGCCCTGGTAATGACACCGCCGATATTGGTGCCGCCCACCGGGATACTGCCCGGAGTTACGGCATCAAGTGAGGTAAGAAAAGCGTCATAATCAGTGGTCAACGGACACATGAGAAATGAACTGCCGGCAAAGGGAAGTAAACCGATTCTGTCGCCGTCAAGTTTGGTAACAAAGTCTTTGACAGCCAGTTTTGCCCGTTGCAAGCGGTTGGGGCGAATATCCGGGGCCAGCATGGAACGGGAGCAGTCCAGGGCGATGAGAATATCAATACCCCGTTGCCTGACCTCAAGCCATTGCTCACCGTATTGCGGACCTGCAAGGGCGAGCAGCAATCCCGTTAAGGCGAGCCCCAGCAGGGTTGTTTTCAAGCGTCGCCGTGGAAGCGAGATATCAGCGGTCAACTGTTGAATCCTCTGTTGTGAGGCAAAGCGTGCCAGGCGCGCCTGTCTCCTGCGACCGGCAAAGCGTATGAAAAAAAGAAACAGCAGGCAGATAAATGCGCCGACAGCAAGCCAGAGCGGTTGGGAAAAATGAATGTTCATGGTCATGGAATCCGCCTCCTGGTTATTACCAGTTCAAAGGCTAACAGTAAC
>JALSNT010000061.1 GCA_026986885.1 Desulfobulbaceae bacterium | reverse complement strand
AAACTGTCTGCAGACAAGGCCGTTAGCATGCTTGAACCTTCTTTTACGGTTGAAGAATTGACCGGAGGCAGTCGGGAATGGCTGGTTGATGCCCTGCAGATGCGCATGGATGAACTGGCCCTGAACAGTGGCCTGGTGGCTCTGGGTATGTATCATGCCGGTGAAGACCGAGGTTTTCTCCTGCAGGCCAAACCGGAAGCCATGAACAGCAAAATCATTGCCGGGCGGGACCAGGTCCTTCAGGGGCTGGATGTAGTTGTGTTATCCGATATCCTCCTGCAGGGTATTTTTGAGCTGAGTCACGAAAAATGCGTCCGGGATCACCTGATAACCTATTTCAGCGACACGAATAAGGCCCTTGATGCGGCGGTCAAGGAGAGCGTGAAGGAATCCGACTCCACGCCCCTGCTGTTTCTGCTTAATCCGACCAGGGTATCACAGGTCACCGATGTTGCGGACAAGGGAGAGATCATGCCCCATAAATCCACCTATTTTTATCCAAAGATTCTCACCGGTCTGCTGATCAACAAGTTATCGGATGGCAGCAAAAAAGAATAATTCGGAGACTTGTTATGATGCCAACAGACCTCTCTCCGATGATAGTCTGTTCAACGGAGCGCTGATCTGTCGTCAGTATCTGGATGGGTACCGGTTTTCGGTGGATTCCATCCTTGCTGCCCATTTCTGCAGAATCAGCGGTTCCATGCGGGTGCTTGATCTTGGCTGCGGCAGCGGAATCATCGGCTTGATCCTGGCAAGGCTTCATCCTGATATTAGGCTTGTCGGCCTTGAATTGCAGCAGGATCTGGCAGATTTAGCTGTCAAAAATGTTCAGGCAAATGGTTTTTCCTCTAATTTTCAGATCATTTGCGGTGATGTTCGCCGGGTGGGAAAATTTGTCCAGGCCGAGTCCTTTGATCTGGTCGTCTGCAATCCGCCGTATGGAAAATGCGGCAGCGGTAGAATCAACCAGACCAATGAGGCCGCCATTGCCCGCCACGAACTGAAGGCGAACCTTGATGATATGCTGTCTGCGGCGGCATTTGGCGTCAGGAACAGGGGCACGGTTGTTTTTGTGTACCCGGCCGTTCGTCTGGCCGGACTCGTTGCCGGTATGCATAAGCATGCACTCATTACAAAACGGCTGCGGCCGGTGTACAGCTACCCCGAAGCCGATCAGGCAGCGCTGGTTTTGGTAGAGGCTGTAAAAAACGGCGGCGAGGGATGTCAACTGTTGTCGCCCATGTACATTTATTCCGGAAAACATAAAGGATACAGCCCTGAGATGGAAAAACTCTATGCCATAAACATAAAAAAAGCCAATGGTCAATGTAGCCGGCAGGGGCAGGCCTGATGCTTGCCAAGGCCTGGAGTGCGGCCGTTCTTGGTGTGGATGGCCTGCTGGTGCAGGTTGAGGTTGATCTGGCGCTGGGCCTGCCGGGTTTTTCAACCGTGGGATTGGCCGAAGGCGCTGTGCGGGAGGCAAAGGACCGCGTCCGGGCAGCGATAAAAAACAGTGGGTATGAGTTTCCGGCCAGAAAAATTACCGTCAACCTGGCGCCTGCTGATGTGAAAAAGGGGGGAACCGGCTATGACCTTCCCATCGCCCTTGGCATCCTGGCGGCCAGTGATCTGATTGCCGGTGATTCATTGGCAGGCATCGGCATTGTGGGTGAGCTTTCCCTGGATGGTCTTGTCCGACCGGTTCCAGGAGTGCTTTCCATGGTACAGGCGGCGGCAACTTCGGGAGAAATTGATCGTTTCCTGGTACCGGCTGAAAATGCAGCAGAAGCAGCAGTGGTCGGAAATATTGATGTTATTGGCGTACAGCGCCTGGATCAGGCGGTTGAATATTTGACCGGACATCAGCAGCTGAGCGCTACACGAGTTGATATTAAAGAATTTTTTCGAAATCGGGGCGGTTATCCCGTTGATTTCTCCGAGGTCAAGGGGCAGGAACACATTAAACGGGCCCTGGAAGTTGCGGCCGCAGGCGGCCACAATATTCTGCTTTCCGGGGTGCCGGGCACCGGCAAAACCATGATGGCCCGCCGAATACCATCTATTCTTCCCGATCTCAGCCTGGATGAGGCCCTGGAGACAACCAGGATTTATTCGGCAGGCGGACTGCTGCCCCAGGGTACGCCTCTGCTGGTAACCAGACCGTTTCGGTCGCCGCACCATACCATTTCCGATGCCGGTCTTATTGGCGGCGGACGGATTCCCAAGCCGGGCGAGGTGTCCCTTGCCCATAACGGCGTCCTTTTTCTTGATGAATTACCGGAATTCAAAAAAAATGTTCTGGAGGTAATGCGGCAGCCTTTGGAAGACGGCAGAGTGACCATTGCCCGGGCAGCCGCCAGTCTCAGGTTCCCGGCCCGATTTATGATGGTCGGCGCCATGAACCCCTGCAACTGCGGCTTCCATGGTGATCCGCACAAGGAATGTATCTGCACCCAGGTGCAGATACAGCGCTATCGTAACCGTCTGTCCGGGCCCTTGCTTGACCGGATAGACATCCAGGTGGAGGTTCCGCCGGTGCGTGTTGAGGATATTGAACGGGCCGAATCGGGCGAGACTTCCGCTGCCATCCGCAAACGGGTGAATGCAGCCCGTAAAATACAAAGTCTCCGTTTTGCCGAAGCGCCTGACATTCATTGCAATGCCCAGATGAGCACAAAGCTGCTGAAGAAACATTGTTCTCTTGATACAGCTTCAAGCCGCCTGCTCCATCAGGCCATAGATAACCTGGGCCTTTCAGCCCGCGCTTATACCAGAATCCTTAAAATCAGCCGCACCATTGCCGACCTTGCCGGCAGCGGGCAGATAACCGCCACCCATATCGGCGAAGCCATCCAGTACCGGCGCATCCAGTACGGGGCAGGGTGAGTGAGGTCAGGTAATTTGATATATGATTTCGGATTAGCAGGAGAAATCCATAATAGATAAATCTGACAACCTGTTTTTTGTTATATATGATCGCACAACTTCTTTGTTTCCTATACGTCAGGCCTTTATAAATTGCTTTCCCGATACCTTGCAATCAGAAAAGTTAGTTTAACAAAATCATTGCCGCTCAATGTTTTTCCTGGCTCACCGATACGATCAAGGGCTGCAAGTTTTGATTTTTCTTGCCGGGTAATATAAATGTTGCTATAATTCTGTCAATTTTCAAATACATGTTATGAAATCGTCACATGCATATCATGTTACCCCGGTCGTGCAGTCCGTCCCTGATATTTATTGCTGTTGGAATTTCGGCTTTTTCTGCAACTACCTGCCATCTTACCTATGATGGAGCCGGAAACCATATAAACCTGGCATCCAACTCAGTGACTAAGACTGTGAGGGAACCGGTGATGCTGCGAGAGGCAGCTGCTGTATGTCATCCACCAGTATCAACGTTATCTCTAACAACAATAAGGACACCGGCCAACCATAACAGCATGGTGGACAACGGCGAAATCAAGTCCAGCATAGAGCCGTACAAAATGTTCAGAAAAAATTTAAGTTATATGAGGCGTTGATAGTTGAACAAAATTCAGAGATAAGCAGAGATATTTTTCCTGTGAGCCATACAACAAACGATTGCGATGTATTTTTGTGGATGGAGAAAAGAATGGCAAAATTTATCCCGCAGCAATTAAGTAAATCCTTTTATGTGTCTTTAATTGGCCTTCTTTTTCTTTTTTCATTTCCCTTTCTATCTATATCTGCCACGATTCATTATAACTACGATGATATGCATCGTCTGTTGCGTGTTCAATATGAAACGGAACCGATTATTGAGCGTACTTATGATGCACTTGGTAACAACCTCTCGATTGCGATTTCCCAAGCATCCTTAACAAATCATCCGCCAGCTGATCCTGCTAATTTCTCCCCCGCCGACCTTGCCGCCGATGTCAATCCTGCCAGTGTGGTTTTAAACTGGAATGGCGGCGATCCCGATAATGGTGACTACGTTACATATAAACTCTTCTTTGGAGAAAACCCTGATCCAGACCTTGTAACAAGCGGTCTTGACCAGCCTGAATTTTCGGTCACCGGCCTGAAATCCCTGACAACCTATTACTGGAAAGTCGTTGCTCGGGACAGTCATAATGAAATCGCTGAAAGCTCAGTTCTGAGTTTTACCACGGGGAACACTCCTCCTCTCAGTCCAACGGAACCGTCACCAGCCGATGATGCTGCCGTTACACCCGATAATGTCTACTTAAGTTGGAGTACAGCTGTTGATCCGGATCAGGGAGATACCGTCACTTATGATGTATATTTCGGGACATCTCCGACGCCTCCACTTGTAATTAATAACACCACGGAAACCAGTTATACGGTTGGCGCATTAGATCCCGCAGGGACCTATTACTGGAAAATAGTCACAAAGGATAATCATGGCGCTGCGACGGAAGGACCGGTCTGGACCTTCACCACCATCGATCATGCTATTCAGAACTTGCAGAATGTCACGTATTCGTCGGATACGACATTAACCAGAGCCGGCGGCCCATATCTTATCTCGGGGCAACTGAAAGTTGATCAGGGGGTAACCTTAACTATTGAGCCAGGCACGGTCTTAAAATTTCAGGCGTATGCGTCTTTGACGGTTAATGGAACCTTACACGCCATTGGCACAGCAAATAATAATATTGTTTTTACTTCATACAAAAATGACAGGTTTGGAGGAGATACCAACGCTGACGGAAATGCAACCATACCAGCTCCCGGAGACTGGAATGGAATCACATTTAACAACGGCAGCGATGGGAGTTCATTTGAGCACTGTATCATCGAGTATGCAGGTTCCAATGGCGCGATCTACGTTTACCAGGCGTCACCGACGATCAAAGACTCTATAATCAGGCACAGTTTCGATTACGGAGTTTATAGCCAGGGCGGCGCCCCTGTCATCACCGGTAACACCTTTGCCGATTGTGCCAACTACGGGATTTATGTGCGGGGTGGTTCTGCCACCATCTCCGGCAACAGCTTTACCGGCGGCGGCA
>JALSNT010000060.1 GCA_026986885.1 Desulfobulbaceae bacterium | reverse complement strand
CCGAAGATGTGTGTCATCATCGTTTTCGGAGGGTTTTCTTTTGCAGCCGTTCTTTGCCTTCAAGATCTTTTCTTATGCACGGCAGTTAAATAATATATGTATGCTGATTATCAGGTAAAATAATGAACTCCGGTCAAAACATCGAACTTGAATTCTGGGAAATTCAGGTGTCAATCGCCAAGGCAGCGGCCAGGTTGCCGGAACCGTCGCTGGCTAAACTGCATTATGAGGTTCTTGAGGAGATCGGCCAGCCGCCGGGCCTGAATCTCATAGATTATTTTGTTAAGCTGGCTGATATTGCCGATGAGGAGGTGAAAGAATATTTTCGTTTTATCGGTAAATCAACGAGCGGGCAGCCCAAAAAAGAAAAAAAAGATCCGCATAAGGAGCTGGCGGATGGTTGTGCCCGGGATAATACTCCCAGTGTGTTAAAGTTCCGGCAGGCATTTGTTTTGAAGTTTAATGAACCGCCGCCCGAGGAGTTGATCAGCTATTTTTTAGAGAAGGTCAAAGGTGGCGGTGATGCGGCGGAGGCCGCCGTAAAGGATACCGGCAAACAGGCGCAACTGGCATTGGCGGCCAAAATTGCCGGCGGCCCGCACCCCACGGTCCTGCAGCTGCGTGAGGCTTTTGATAAACAGTTTGGTTTTGTGCCGTCTGCTGAGGTGGTTCAATATTTTCTTGATAAAAAACGGGAATACAGTTTAGCCGAGAAAGTGCCTGACGAGGATTATGAGTCCAAGGCGCATTTTGCCCAGACCGTTGCCGGTGGTCTGGTGTCGACAATACTGCAGTTTCGCAAGGCCTTTGAAAAGGCCTATGGCGAGTCACCCTCCCAGGAAATCATCGAAGTCTTCATGCGTAGTCTATCGCGTAAGAAAGAATCGTAAGAAATAATAATCCCGGCGTTGCTGCCGACCTGCCCTGTTCCTGAACACTGGCTCACCTGGATTTCCATCTTTTTTATGTAGATCTTTATGAAACTCAATTCAGGTGAAATATCCCGGTTAGAGGAATTTTTTCGTCCAGTCCGAAAAAATTTCCTTTTCGTCATCGTCCAACATTACTTCTATTTCACTGAACAGCGGGGCAATTTCACTTTTAGTCAGCGTCTCCGCTGTTGAGCCTATTTTTTCCAGACCATCTTCTACAAGAATGGCACTTGCAGGTCCGACCAGATCGGTGAGTTTATCGTCAAGTGACTGCAACAGGTTTTCCCGTTCCTCCTGGGGAAGGACATCCTTTTTTTCGACAATTTGCTCAGCAACTCCGGACATAATGAGTCTGCAGGCATGGGTCAGGACAGCCAGCTCTGATTTACCTGCCAGCGACAGAATTTGTTCAATGGTCTTTTTGCCGTCAAAAAGAAGGGCAATCTTCAGATCTTCAGTGCCTAATTTCTTTGCTGCTTTTAATTTGTTGGAGTCAATGTGAAGAATGACCTGGTCATCGGCAATTTTCTTTTGAATTATGGCAATGTTTTTTGCTGATTTTTCCAGAAAGGAAAGAAAATCATTGGTGTCGATTTCAGGATCCGGTGTATAGCTGCCCAGGTCGCCCTCGTCAAAGCGGGTGGAAATGTTAACCCACCTGGCGCAGGTGGAAGCAGCATTTTTACCCGTCAGTTTTTTGGTCTCTACCTGCTCAATAATCCCCTCCTGAATATATAACCTGGCCTCATCTCCATATTTATGAGTCATGTATAGAGTTCCACTTTTTCCTTCAAAGACAAGTGGTTTAACGATGGGTAGAAGTGGCTGATACATAAACGGTTCCTCAAAAAAAACTTTTTATAAAAAAGACATACGCCGAACATCGGACAGGTACTGTTCGTTTGCTTGTATCATTTTTTGTTCGCAGAGCAGGAGTTCCGTGAACTTTTACACAAAATTATTGTATGCCATGGGGAAGGAAAAAATCAAAGAAAAAATCAACTCTTATCTAAAACTTTCTCTTTTGCCTCAAGATATCTTCTTCCCCTTTTGTTACGACCCGACGCACCAGTCATAGGCATTGCTGAACATTTGCATCCATGGTGAGACTGCCTGGGTTCGCATTTCCTCCGGCAGCCAGTGACACTGCCAGGGGAGAAATGTCCGTTCCGGGTGGGGCATCATGGCCAGATGACGACCATCCGGCGAGCAGAGTCCGGCAAAGCCACCCATTGAACCATTGGGGTTAAAGGGATATTTTTCCGTTGCCGTTCCCTGGTCATCCACATAGACCAACGGCACCAGGTGGTCTCGAACAACCTGCCTGCGGATGTTTTCATCCGGGAAGTGCAGTCTGCCTTCGCCGTGGTCCACGTGGATGCCGAAAACCATCTCCGCCATGCCGTGAAGCATTATGGCCGGATTGTCCTGGACCCGCACCGTGACCCAGCGTGATTCAAAGCGGCCGGAGGTGTTGCGGACAAAGCGGGGCTGCCTGTTTGCAGGGAGTCCCTGGAAAGGTATCCATCCTAAAAGACCAAAGAGCTGGCAGCCGTTACAAATACCGAGGGTAAAGGTATCGGCCCGGTTGTAAAAGGTATCAAACATGGCTTTGAGACGTTCATTGAACCGGATGGTTGCGGCCCAGCCCTTGGCCGATTCGGGAACGTCACCATAGGAGAAACCGCCGACCGCAGCCAGGCCGCGAAAATCGTCCAGGTTGATTGTTCCCGACAGTAAGTCGCTCATGGTGATGTCCCAGGGCTCGAAACCGGCTGTATAAAAGGCGGCGGCCATTTCCCGGTCGGAATTTGACCCCTCATCTCGTAAGATGGCAACTTTAGGTTTATCAGTGGCGTTCAGCCGATAGGCAGGCGCCGGCTTTGGTGTAAAGGGAAGGGAGTATGTCGGGCCGGGCCGGTCAAAGCAGTTTTCTTTTTCTGCATCGGCGCAAACAGGATTCATCTGCAGCCGCTCCAGCTGGTAGCTGGTCTCTTCCCATTCCCGGCGCAGGACACGCATGTCCTCGTCAAGGACGGTTTCATCGTTAAAGCGAAGACAAATCCGTTTGTCATCGGTGGTCGTGCCGATACAAGTTCCGGTCAGGCCGGATGCGCCTAAAATGTCGTTGACGGCGGCAACCTGGTCGTTTTTGCACTCAACAACCAGCCCCAGTTCTTCGGCAAAGAGAACGGCGAACGGTTCTTCACTGCTCTGCAGGTCCAGGTCCAGGCCGCAGTTACCGGCAAAGGCCATTTCCAGCAGGGTGATGATCAGGCCGCCGTCACTGCGGTCGTGGCCGGAGAGGATCAGATCACGTTCAATCAGTTCCTGCACGGCGGTAAAGGAGCGGCGCACCAAATCAGGATCGTCCATGTCCGGACTTTTGTCTCCAAGCTGTCCCAGGGTCTGGGCCAGCGCCGTGCCGCCGAGCCGGTTTTTTCCGGGAGTCAGATCAATAAACAGGAGGCTGCTTCCTGTTGTCTTGATGTCCGGAGTGATGACCTTGGTGATATCCTTGATGGCCGCGTAGGCCGAGATAACAAGCTGCCGGGGCGACTTGACCGTTTCCTCGCCGATGACAGTGGCCATGGACAGGGAGTCCTTGCCGCCGTCCACGGCCATGCCGGTAGCGATCATGGCATCGCGCATGGCCCGGGCCGCATCATTGATGGCAGCGCCTTCACCGGCAAGCTTGGGCGCCCACATCCAGTTGGCCGAGCATTTGACCTGGCCGGGATCGTCTATTTTTGCCCACACCAGGTTGGTCCAGGCCTCGCCCACGGCCATGCGCGCCCCGGCCGCCGGATCGACCAGCATCTTGATCGGCTGCTCGCCAATGGCAGTGGCAATGCCGGTTAAACCAAAATGGGACTGGGCCACCACGGCCACATCGGCAACCGTCAACTGCAGCGGCCCGCAGCACTGCTGGCGGGCAATCAGGCCGGTGACCGCCCGATCCACCTTGGAGGTGAGGAATTTTTTTGATCCCACCGAGACAAGGCGCAGGACGTCCTGCAGCGCCTGCCGTATATTCTTGCCGTCAGGAACGGACAGAGGCTGCAGGCCCGGATCGATACGGCTGTCGGTAAAGGTTTTCTGCGGAATGTCGCCTAACACCTCGTTCAGCTCCAGGTCAACCGGGGTGGTGTCATCGTTGGCATCGTGGACCACAAAACGCAGGTCGCCGGTCACCTCACCCAGCACCTCGCAGTTCACCTTTTCCCGCTCACACATTGCTTGAAAGCGCTTGATATTTTCCGGGCGGATCAGGAAACCGTTGCGTTCCTGGTATTCGGCGACGTAGATTTCCAGCACGCTCATGGTCGGGTCGCCCACCCTGATGTTGCGGATTTCGATGCGGCCGCCCGAGTGTTCCACCAGTTCTTTCAGCACATTGGCCGGGCCGCCTGCGCCCTGGTCATGGATAACATCAACAAGCGTTTTGTCTCCCATCTCGTTGCAGGCACGGATGACCCGGTTCATCTTCTGCTCCATCTCGGCATCACCGCGCTGGACAGCGTTAAAGTCCAGTTCTTCGGCATTCTCTCCCTGGAGCATGGAGGAGGCGGCGCCGCCGCCGAAGCCGACCCGGTAGGCCGGGCCGCCCACCTGCACAATGAGCATCCCCTTTTCTTCCGTCGCCTTTTGGGTGTGCCGATCATCAATCTGACCGATACCGCCGGTGAACATGATGGGTTTGATAAATCCCCAACGCTGATCGTTTTCAAGGCGCAGGTCAAAGGAGCGGGTAAATCCCTGAATCAGCGGTTCGCCGAACTTGTTGCCGTAATCAGAAGCCCCGTTGCTGGCCTCGATTTCAATGGTGAGCGCCGAGGCCAGGTTTGTCGGGCATTCATAGCTGTTTTCCCAGGGAAGGTCATAGCCGGGAATATGGAGATTGGCCACGCAATAACCGGCGGTGCCTGCCATGACAAAGCCGCCTTTGCCGGTGGCCTGAACGTCACGGATACGGCCGCCGGTCCCGGTCTCGGCACCGGGAAAGGGGGCGACGCCGGTGGGGAAGTTATGGGTCTCGGCGGTGAGCAGTCCATGATAGAGGACCTTTGCCGGCT
>JALSNT010000059.1 GCA_026986885.1 Desulfobulbaceae bacterium | reverse complement strand
TCCCAGCCGAGATCACGAACAAGGTTTCTGATGTAGAGTTTCTGGCGAAAGGTGATACCGTCCCGGCGGTCACGGTAGTGGCGACTGCGGGTGAAATAGTGCATTAAACGGCGAAATCCCTGCGCATCGAGATCTTTTGCCGACCGAACCCCGGTTTCCCGCTCCAGGATATGCCGATATTCATCATCGGTGAGACCCAGTTCTTTTTTAACAATATGAATGACCGCCAGCTTTTTATTGTCAATGCTCATGGCCGCCCTCCTGTTCCTCTTATTCTTTTTCCAGCCCCCTCCACTGTTTCATCAATTCCCTGCAAAAGGCAGGGAGATCGGATGGGATTCTTGAGGTAATGAGATTTCCATCCACCACCACCTCTTCATCCCGGTAATCAGCTCCCGCATCCTTCAATTCCTCTGCCACGCCCTGGTAGCAGGTGGCCTTTCTGCCGGTAAGCACTCCGGCCGAAACCAGGATCTGCGGGCCATGGCAGATGGCGGCCACGGTTTTATCTTTTTCAAAAAAATGACGGACAATTTCCAGAAGCGGGTCCTGTTTTCTCAGCTCTGCCGGGGCCTTGCCGCCGGGCAGAATGAGCATGTCATAATAATCGGGGACAATGGCCTCAAGGGAAAACCCGGCGGTCACTGTGTAGCCGTGTTTTCCGATGATAACCCCAACCTGAATTGAGGCGATATCGACCTCGATATTCTCCTCAAGAAGCCGATACCAGGGCACCAGCAATTCCGTATCTTCAAACAGATTTCCACTGATAATAAGAGCTTTCATGGTTTATTCCTCTTAGTTTTCTCTCGGTTTCATCCTTTGATCACGGCCAGCGGTTTAAGGGTAACCAACACTTCCACCAGGTCCAGCTGATTTTCAATAACCTCATCGATATTTTTATAGGCGCCCGGGGCCTCGTCAAGATCACGCCTGGTGCGAACAGCATGCAGAATACCCTGCTCTTCAAGTTTTTTTTGCTCTTCTTTCAGATCAAGACTGCGCCGGGCCTGCCTGCGGCCCATCTTTCTTCCTGCCCCATGCG
Source organism: Desulfobulbaceae bacterium (assembly GCA_026986885.1). The sequence goes on along the minus strand of JALSNT010000059.1, from coordinate 3,966 downwards.
AACAGGAGGTGAAACTCTCCGGGTTGCCCCTGCCCCTGACCAGGTAACTCGGCATCCCCTGGGAACCGGGAATAATACCTGTTTCGCCCTTGCGGGCGCTGGTGGCGCCTTTGCGATGAACAAGGACATGTTTATGAAAATGGGTTTCAAAGGAGGCATAGTTATGGGCAATATTGATAAACCGCTCAAACCGGACAGGGCCGGCAACGGTTTGCAGAGCATCCTTGACCCGTTCCATCATAAGTTTACGGTTGGCCAGGGCAAAATCAACACAGAAATTCATCTCCCGCAGATACTGCCTGCCCTCGGCACTGTCCACCGGTAAAAAGTCCAGTTGCAATTTTTCCGGGATTTTCATGCCGAATCGGCCACCCATTTTACGGGCAAGCGTGTTGTAAAAAACAGCCACCCGGTACCCCAGGTTTCTGCTGCCGGAATGAATCATGATCCAGATAAAGCCGTCATTACCCTTCTGGATTTCAATAAAATGATTACCGCCTCCCAGGGTACCAAGCTGGGTCAGCGCATGTTCATACTCCTGCGAGACAATCGGTAACTCAGCAAGGGTTGCCCCCTTTTCCGGTTCGGGCATCAGATGGGCGCCCTGCGGTTTTTTGTGGTGTTTAAATCCCACCGGCACACTCTTTCCGATCAGGCGCATAATTCCTTTAAGCTGTTCGCTGTCCAGGGAAGGGAGCGATGTTTTCAGGGCACACATGCCGCAGCCGATATCCACCCCGACCGCGTTGGGAATGACCACACCTTCGGTGGCCATGACCCCGCCAATGGGCATGCCGTATCCCATGTGGGCATCCGGCATGACGGCAATGTGACTGTGAACAAAGGGAAGATTGGCAATATTCCTTGCCTGCTCCATGGCGCCGCTGTCCATGTCTTTGAGCCAGAGCTTGATTGGTTTGTTTTCAGTGCTGATTATCTGCTGCATCGAGGTATCCCTCCGGTCCCAGGCTGGTCGCCAGCATAACGCTGTTGATATCGAGATGCCCGGTCCAGATTTTGCTCTGTTGATGAAGCGGCGCCAGCCAGAACTCTTCTATTTCTCCGGCCAGAAAAGAATGCTTCCAGAGATCGGCAAGTCGGGAGAGTAATATTTCCTGCCTGGAAAAATATTGCGGCTGATCCTTGATTACCGTAACCGTTTTTTCCAGTCCATGCAGGCCGATGGCAAGCCCCAGCTCCCGAAAGGCAAGACGATACTCTGCCGGGTACTTCAAGGGGCCGGAAATTATAAAGCGCTCCAGACCGGCGGCCGCATCTGTGAGTATATCAATGAGCAGCTCTTCCAAGGGAAGATCGCTTTTGCCTGTGATCTGCGCCAGCAGGCAGCCATCGGCAAGAAGGCCGCCAATGCCCAGCGGATCATCGGTGCGCCAGCTCATCTGCGCGCACATGGCCATAACTTCGGCGATTTCTCTGTCAAGATTGAGCACGGGCGATTGTTCCGGATCGCGGTTGGCTGTTCCGGCAAGGTGCAGATAGGTCACCAGGCCATCGAGTGCATCATGTTGACCCATTGAGGATACCAGAGGGCGGGAAAGATCGATACTCATCTTCCAATACATGCGTTTTTTGTCAGAACCAGGCACAATATAGGTGAAGCCGACATGGGCGGCCCTTGCCAGCTCCAAGGCCCAGCGATTATAGCGCATGCGGCCGCTTACCCGGGCCACCTGGTTGAGGGCATGCATCCACTTGGTCAGATAATGGAAATACTGTCCATCCCGGTCCCATTCCAGTTGGTCGTCATAGGGTTCTTCCGGCCCTCGTTCCGCAAGTTTCTTGCCTATACGCAGGCCCCCGGCCGTGGGATGACGTTTACCCGCCTCTTCATCAAGGCCGCTGATCCAGCCTCTGCGGGGATCATCTTCCCGGTGCCTGCCCAGAACCCAATGCACCTGATCCACGAGAGTAAAGGCCATCTGCAGGTACCGTTCTTCGCCTGTCCGATGCAGGAGTTCAAGATAATTGCAGACGGCAAAGGCGTCCGTCCACAGGTAACGCTTGGGCGGATGATTGCCGGTCAGGCCGGTTCGCCTGGCAAATGCCTTCATAATTTCTTCCATCCGCCGGGTTGCCTCTTTCATGTTTTCGTCATCCGACTTAACTCCATACACCCGCAATCTGGTGGCCGCATTTGGCGCAACGACCATCAGTCAGACTGTTCTGCCGAATGCTGAAACCATAGCGGCTGATCAGCTCCTCCCCGCACCCCGGACAGTAGGTGTTTTCGCCGCCCTCACCGGGAATATTGCCCTCATAGACATAATTGAGCCCTTCTTCAATACCAATCTGCCGCGCCTTGCGCAGGGTTTCCACCGGCGTCGGCTGCCGATCCATCATCTTATAGGTGGGATAAAATGCCGTCACATGCCAGGGGATGTCGGGTGAAACCGAGTGAACAAAGCCGGCAATCTGCCGCAGCTCGTCGGGTGAATCATTCAGACCGGGTATCAGCAGGGTCGTCACTTCCACCCAGACCCCGAGTTCATGCATCAGTTTGACATTATCAAGGACCGGCTGCAAGCGTGCCTTACAGACTTTTTTATAAAAATCATCGGTGAACGCCTTGATATCAATATTGATACCGTCCAGCACCGACGCCAGGTGGCGGGTAACCTCCGGTGTCATATAGCCATTGCTGACAAAAACGTTTTTCAAGCCGCGCTCATGGGCAATAACTGAACAGTCGTAGGCAAATTCATAAAAAATTGTCGGCTCCACATAGGTATAACAGACGCTTGCACAGCCGGTCCGGGATGCATCATCCACTACCGCCTCAGGCGAGCGCTCTTTGCCGGCGATTTCACCATTATGCGCATGCGGATATTGTGAGATATCGTAATTCTGGCAGTGGAGGCAGCGAAAGTTGCAGCCGACCGTGGAGATGGAATAGGCAGTGGATGCGGGCAGGAAGTTGAACAGCGGTTTTTTCTCAATGGGATCAATATTCTCAGCAATCAATCTCCCGTATACCAGGCTGTACAGCTTGCCGTTCCTGTTTTCCCGTACCCCGCAGATACCGCGTTTTCCCTCTTTTATACGGCAATGATGATGACAGAGTTCACAGATAACCTCGTTGCCCTTTCCGGATTGATAGAACATCGCCTCTTTCATAATACCGCTCCTCCCTTTACTGGAAAAAAACATTTTGATGCCTATAGTAGAGACAATAAGATCTTTTTGATGGGTTTCAAAATTTTTATTGTGACCTGAAAATAGACAGTTGGAGGACAACAATGGATAAGGGACAATACGGTAGACGTGACAGACTCATTGTTGAAAAAGAGCACGATACCTATCGGGAAGATAAAAAATGGCCGGAAGGCACGGTTTGTACTGTCTGCGGCGCATTGTTTACAAATGGACGCTGGACATGGAAGGAGGCTCCTGTCCAGCCCAATAAGGTTGTCTGTCCGGCCTGCCGCCGGATTGCAGACAATTATCCGGCCGGGTTTGTCGAGATGAAAGGTTCATTTTTCCCGGGCCACAAGGAGGAAATACTGGGCCTGCTCAGAAATGAGGAAAAGGTTGAAAAAGATGAACACCCCCTGGAACGAATCATGGAAATCAAAGATGAGGAAGGAACAACCCTGGTGACGACAACCGGAATCCACATCGCCCGCCGCCTTGGCGAAGCGCTTGTCCATGCCTATCAAGGCGATCTTTCACTCACCTACGGGGATGGAGAAAAGACAATCCGGGTCTTGTGGCAGCGTGATTGAACGTCTCCGGTTTCCGCAAAAAAAAATCAGCCTTTGTTCCCCTGGCTGGTAAAGGGAACAAAGGCGACCGGCAGGACTGCTTTTCTGTTTATGTTTCCCTGTTCGTCTTTCCGCACCAGCAACAGGTCCTGGGGCATTTGTGGCGGACCAACCGGAATAACAAGCCTGCCGCCGGGTTTTAACTGCTCCGTCAATGCCGGCGGTATCCGCTCGGCGGCCGCGG
>JALSNT010000058.1 GCA_026986885.1 Desulfobulbaceae bacterium | reverse complement strand
GTAATACTGGCCACCATCTTTTCTGCTCTTGATTGCTGTTCTTCGAATATACATAAGAACCAGCGTGGCACAAAAACCGCTAACAGTCAAGCACTTTTATCTTTTTATGGCACTACAGGAATATCTGTAATTGCATATGACTAATATTCCGTTATTTAGGTTTTCCGCTCCTACGTAAAACCTTCATTACAGAGATTTCTGAGAATCAATCGCACAAAGTTGGGTTAGCCGTTCCTGTTTTCGCCGGGGAAATGCCGGGACCGGATTCGTCCGCGCTCTGGAACTATATTACCAAGGTATCGCCCTACACGAAGTGGTCCTATTGGCCGGATCATAAAGGCATGCAGAAAGGTCGTGCCCCGCATGGCCCGTTTCATAAGGTTTTTGTCAACAAAAAGGCACTGAATTCCACCAGACCACCTCTGCAATATGGTTCATTGGTGGTGAAGGAAAACTACAGCCCGACAAAAGAACTTAAGATCATCACCGTGATGTATAAAGTAAAGGGATATAATCCCAAAGACGGCGACTGGTTCTGGGTTAAATACGGTACGGACGGCAAAGCACTCAAGTCCGGTAAGCCAAAGGGATGTATCGGCTGCCACGGCACACGGGCTGCCAATGATTTTGTCGTTGTTCACGAGTTCAAATAACTCCCGGTTACCATCTGACCATGATGCTCAAAATCATGCTCAGCCTTCACCCCATCCTGCAGGTGACAACTACTCTGCTTGCCCTCTATGTACTGCTGCTTGGAGCCGCCCGTTTTCGGCGGCTTCACCTGCGACAAAAAATTTCGTTTCATTGGCAGCGCCATGTATGGCTTGGCACCATCGCCCTGCTCCTCTGGACCGGCGGCCTGTTTTTAGGCATACTGATGGTGAAGGTGTACTGGCAGGGTTTTCTTATTACCGGAAGTCACGGCAGAAGAATTGTTTTGCTCCTGCCGATGATTCTGTTCGGTCTGCTGAGTGGTCGACACCTGCATGCCCATAAAAAAAAAAGCGCATTATACTTCCTCTGCTTCACTGTTGCAGCAACCTGCTGCTCATCATACTGGCGATAGTGCAGGCATGGAGTGGTTGTCAGGTATACAAAGATTTTGTTCTTGGATAATTTTTATACACTGCCCTGAAAAAAACCGGGTTATCGTCGTATTTTCATGATATGTTACAAAAAAAATCATGAAAACAGCGGGGTGCGATGACAGAATTAACAGCAGCAACAAATCCGATCAGCTGGCTGGAAGAATATGGGGATACCCTCTACCGCTTTGCCAGAGTACGGGTAAAGGATTCCTTTACCGCTGAAGACCTGGTCCAGGAAACGTTGCTTGCCGCCTATCGATCCAGGAAAAAATTTTCCGGCAGATCCACCATCAGGACCTGGCTGATCTCCATTCTCCGCCATAAAATTGTCGATCATTACAGGAAACAAAAACCGGAGTCAGGAGATGAAAACCTTGATGATTTTGTCTATGGCACAAACAACATGTTTGACGCCAGGGAAAAATGGAAGGTTAAACCGGGAGACTGGGGCCGGGACCCGGAAAATGAATATGAACGGAAAGAACTAATGGAGGTAATCCACGCTTGTCTGCGTGAAATGCCGGAGAAATTATCCCTGGCCTATACCCTGCGCGAATTGCAGGGGGCCACGACAGATGAGATGTGTGACGTCATGGAGACCAAAAAAAATAACTGCTGGGTCATACTCTACCGGGCAAGAATGCTTCTTCGCCGCTGCCTGGAAATTAACTGGTTCCAGGACTCCAAGTAGGATTTTCCATGCGACACTGGATATTCAGCTGTAAAAAAATATCTGTCCTGATCTCCGAATCCATGGATCGAAAGCTGCCGCTCCATCGGCGCATGGGGATCAATATCCACCTGATGATGTGTTATCTCTGCCGGCGATATAAAAAACAACTTCTCTTTCTTCGTTCCATCCTGCAGGCGGAAGAACAAAACGAAGAAATCAATGGGGCCTCCCTCTCTCCTGAGGCCAAAGAAAAAATAAGAAAAAAGCTCGAAGAAGAAAGTCAAAACAAGAAAAAATCCGAAACCCCCTGAGGCTTCAGACCAGCAGCAAAGAAAACCAGGTCGCCATGAACAGGATCAGGGCAATCAGCCCATTCATGGAAAAAAAGGAGACCTGGATGCGGGAAAGGTCTCGTGGGTTGACCACCAGGTGCTGGTAAAAGAGAGCAGCGCCCGTCAGTCCAATCCCGATATAATAGATGTTGCCCAGACCGCTCATCCAGCCGGTGAGTAAAAAATTTAAAAAGGCCAGAAAATGAAAAAAGACGGCTAACTGAAAGGCACGCCTGCGGCCAAGTTTTGCCGGCATGGAATAGAGACCGGCTTTACGGTCAAAATCGGCATCCAGACAGGCGTAAATACAATCAAATCCCGCCACCCAGAAGAGGACACCCAAAGAAAGGGCCCAGGGAAAACCGTGCAGCGAGCCGGCTACCGCCACCCAACCGCCCAGGGGTGAAAAGGCAAGAGCCACCCCAAGAACCACATGACAGAGCCAGGTAAAGCGTTTGGTCAGGGAATAGACAAGGGTCAGGCCAAGGGCAAAAGGCGCGATTTTCAGGGCCAGCGGATTCAGGAAAAAGCAGGCAAGAAGGAAAAGCGCCCCACTGAGAATAACCATGGCCCATGATTCAGCAAGGCTTACCGCACCGGAGGGAATGGCCCGATTTTTTGTCCGGGGATTGGCGGCATCAAAGCGCCTGTCGACAATACGGTTAAATCCCATGGCGCAGGTACGGGCGCCGACCATGGCCAGCACCACCAGTAAAAAAACCCGCAACGACGGTACCCCCCGTCCGGCAAGAAAGGCCCCCATCAGGGCAAAGGGCATGGCAAAAACGGTGTGCTTGAACTTGATCATTTCAAGCAATATTGTAATTTTTCCCCACATTTTTTTAATCACTCTTTTCCTGTTTCCGCATCTGCAACCGGTACGGAAGAAGATACACCCTGCCAGCGGGGCACATCAACCTGTACACCGATCTGATCACAGATACGGGCGGCAAAATTTCGTGCCATCTCGGAAAGTGTTTCCGGTCTTAGATAAAACGACGGCATGGGCGGACAGATAATCCCCCCTGCCTCGCGCACAGACAGCATATTTTTCAGATGTGTCCTGTTCAGCGGCGTTTCCCGTACCGCCAGCACAAGGGGCCACTGCTCTTTAAGGGCAACATCCGCTGCCCGGTGAATCAGATTACCACTGAAACCGCCGGCAACAGCTCCCAGAGTCCCCATGGTACAGGGCAGGATGACCATGGCGCTGTAGCGGCATGACCCGGACGCCGCAGGCGCGGTAAAATCATCCACGCTAAACCAGCGATCCACTCCCGACAGATCTTCGGGCTGCAGCGAAAGCTCAAGGGCAAGTACCTGGCGGCCGGAGGCGGAAATAACAGCATCCACCGCAACCTGCCGACCGGCAAGCAGGCTCAGCAGTTCCTGTACATACAGCATGCCGGTAGCCCCGGTAATAGCCAACAGCACTTTTTTTTCCGCTTTTTTCATATTATTTACAACCGATGTAGATAGAAACGATGCCGAAGGTTAATGGTTTCCTCCGTACCGATGTAAAACCGGCCTGCCGCATCATGGCAAGCAATTCTTCCGGTTCATAAAAAGCGGCAATGGATGAGGCCAGATATTGATATGCCTCCTTATCTCCGGAGACGAGACCGGCGACAAAGGGTAATATTTTATTTAAGTACAGGGAATAGATCGGTTTAATGACAGGATTCGTCGGCCGGGAGAATTCAAGGATCAATAATTTTCCCCCGGGACGCAGGACCCGGTACATCTCCTGTAATCCCTGCAGGGTACGGGCCAGGTTGCGAACCCCGAAGGCTACAGTACAGCCATAAAAGGTGTCTGTCGGCGCCGGAATCTCTTCACCGTCTCCACAGACCGGAAAAATACGATTTTTCCGGTCATCATCGGGTAATGATTTTTTTCCGTTTCGCAGCATATCCTCACAGAAATCAACAGCCAATACCCGGCGTTCCCCTGCCTGCCTGGTTAATTCCAGGGCAAGCGGCAGGGTACCGGCGCAGAGATCAAGAATCGGGCCGCTGGGAAATTGCCGCAGCAAACGGGTGGTTTTCCAGCGCCAGTAACGGTCAATCTGCAGTGATAACATGGAATTAAGCAGATCATAACGGCCGCTGATAGCTGAAAACTTGTCACGAACGAATTTTTTCTTATCGTCCGGCCGGGAAAAAGTAGATGGTTTTACCATGTTGTTTACACTTTTTTATCTGACTACCTTCGAGCCTCGGCAACATCGAAAAAACAATATTTGCCATATTTTCCGTCCCCCCTAAAAAACCACGGATGGACACGAATTCACACAGATTTTTCAGGAAATTGTGGTTCTGCCTGAGTGGAACGAAAGCGGACAAATAACAGCCACTACTTTTGTCTGCTTTCGCAAAGCTCAACCAGACCAGCATTTTATACGACTTATTGGGTTGCGGGCAAGGCCGGCCTTAGGTTTAATTGTTTTCAGGGTTAATTGTATTCGTTTTAATTGAGCGTTACATTTATCTGCACTTGTTGTGTGCTGAAAACACAAAAAATCAGGAAAAAATCTGCAGCGGCAGGCAATGCTTATCAACCTCGTTCCTGCGGATGAGCAGTTCAAAAAATTTCATCAATGCCTCCTGCTTACTGTATTGCAAATCATACTCCATGGCATGCAGGTACGCCGAGCAGGCCGTACAGTCCATGGGAATTCTGCGGGCCACCCGCTCACAGATTTCCGGCAACCGGGCAAGTCCCCGCGCCCGGCAGGTGAGTAACATCTGATGAATATTTCGTACCTCCTCTGCATGGGCGCCAAGAAACTCATCACGGACGGCGCAGACGGCAAAGACAAAGGGAAGCCCGGTCCGCTCATGCCAGACTTCGGCGAGATCAAGACAAACAGGATAGCTGTTTTCAACGCGCAGCCGCAGGGCTTCATCACCAATGGCAAGCACTG
>JALSNT010000057.1 GCA_026986885.1 Desulfobulbaceae bacterium | reverse complement strand
CTCCAAACCAATTACCTAACTATCATACCAATCCCAAAATTTAACCGGTTGAATAATCAGACCAAAACATGCCGGTATTTTGCAAAATAAAGTGACTGACAACAGTATGGTTAAAAATGATTAAGAGGGCAAAGTTCATTGAGCCATAATCAAAAATAGAACCATTGCTTGATGAAAACAATCAGTTGATATCTATTTTTGTGGCCGGCTTGCAAACGGCCAGGGAGAAGAAAACTTCGTAATTCGATATTCCTTGTTCGACATCCGACATTCAACTTAACTTGTAAAATCAATAGCATGTATGATTTTTTGCTATTGTCACTTATTTATATTGCACCTCCCCAGCAACTGCAAGCCGTTTGTGCGGGTAATACTGTTAAACAGCGCCTCATCCAGACCGAGCCGGTGCAGCATCTTCAGAGTTGTTTGCTGGTCGGCCCAGGGGGAATCCGTGCCGAAAAGGATGTACCCCGGGGGATGATTTTCAATCAGTTCACGCAGGCGGATCTGGTCTAAAAAATCCAGGGCAAAGGAAATTTCCATGTATATGGGCCGGCCGGTGAGCAGTTTTCGCACATCCGTCCATTCATCCCAGCCGCCCAGGTGAGTGGTGATCAACCGCAGGTCGGGTATCTGCCGGACAAGATTGAGGATACGCTCAGGATCAGCCCTTCTGATGCGGGGATAACCGATATCGTAACCGGTGTGCATCACTAACAGAAGATCAAGCTCTTCGATCTGTCGATAGAAATCCATCAGCTCCGGATCATCAAGATAGAAATCCTGGTAATAGGGATGCATTTTCAACCCGATAAAGCCGTGTTCTTTTATTTCCTCAAGATGACGGCTCCGCTTCGGATCCCTGGGATGGATGGAAGGCAGGGGAATGATACGGCCACTGCGGATGGTGGCGGACCAGTCAAGAATAGGTCGAAACTGTTCGGGGCGGGTGGCAATGGAACAGACGACCGAACGCTCAATACCTGCCCTGTCCATGGAGGCCGTCAGGCCGGCAACGGTCCCGTCGAGATAGGCTTTGACATTTCCCTTCTTTTCCAGGGATCCGATGGCCATTGCCGCGATTTGATCAGGAAAGGCATGGGTATGAAAATCAATATAGCCTGCCATCTTTCCTCCGTCAGCTTACGTAAACAGCCATAGACCAAGCTGCAGCAGCAGCATGGCATACACACCGGCAGCAACATCATCGAGCATGATACCCATACCACCATGAATATGAGAATCAAGCCAGCCCACCGGCAATGGTTTCAGTATATCAAAAAATCGGAAGAAGATAAAACCAAGAATGACAATTATCGGATTTGCGGGTGCTCCGGCCAGGGCGATCATCTGACCGACGATTTCATCAACCACAACCGGACCGGGGTCGGGGCGGTCCATGATTTTTTCGGCTGCCCCTGCGGCAATGGTGCCGAGGATGAAAAGTCCGGCAACCAGCAGGCCATATCGGGACAGGGCCAGTCGATGAAAGAAAAACCAGAACAAAACGCCGACAACAGAACCCCAGGTTCCCGGAGCCTTGGGAAGATAACCGGAACCGCCGCCGGTGGCGATGAACATGTAAAAATTATCCATGGCCTGGGTCTCCGGTCGCAGAAGGGTTATTTTTGCTGTCACAGGCTGGATCAATTGAACGATAAAAGACATCATAGAGATGCTGAATCGGGAGCCGATGTTGCCTGGCCAATCGACGGCAGCATTCATATTCCGGAGTAATTTTCACACCTGTATCGGTTACGGTTTTCTTCCCCCGTATTGTTCCCAACGGGGTCGGAATATCAATTGCTTCCCGGGGCAATGTCATTCGCTGCTGCCTGTGAAACCGCAGGCCGATGGCCGAAGTTTCGGCCAGAATTATTTGTTTAAGTGCAAGCGACTGGTCGGGCCTGCAGATAAGTTTCAGTTCAAAACCCGGACGCCCCTTTTTCATCTGGATGGGACACAGGCTGACATCAAGGGCGCCGGCGGCCATGAGGCATTCACTGATATGGGGCCAGGTCTCCATGTTCCAGTCATCCAGATGGGTTTCAATGATCGCCACTTCAGCGGCTTCGCCGACCTGGTGTCGGTGCCCGAGACAAAGCCGGAGAAGATTGGGACAGCCATCACTCCTTTTGGTGCTTCCTGCTCCGTAACCGGTTGCCGCCAGAGTCATTGGCGGCATGGGACCGAAATCAGAAACCAATTCCCTCACCAGGGCCGCCCCCGTGGGAGTGACCAGCTCCTGTTGCAGATCAAGACCATATACGGGAACACCTTGCAGTAATTCGCAGACTGCCGGGGCAGGAAGGGGAACAACGCCATGCTCACAAATGGTTAAACCATTAGATACCGGTAGTGGCGAACAGTCGATACGGCCGACATGCAACAGTTCAAATCCGGCAACCGTGCCGACAATATCAATCAAGGCATCAACCGCTCCCACCTCGTGGAAGTGGACCTGTTGAACAGTCGTTCCATGGACTCTGGCCTCGGCCGCGGCCAGCCGGGTGAAGACGCCGATGGATTTTTTTTTGATGGAGTCCGGCAGAGTGGATTCGGTGATGATGCCGGTAATTTCGGCCAGGTGCCGATGCGGCTGTTTTCCGGTGACTTCAACCTCAACAAGGCAACCGGTTATGGCCTGTTGTCTGCGTTGTTGAATGTGAAGCTCGTAGCCATCCACGGGCAGGGCATGCAGTGTTTTTAATAAATCATCTTCAGCCAGTCCTGCATCAAGCAGGGCGCCAAGGAGCATATTGCCGCTGACCCCGGAGAAACAGTCGAGATAACCACTGTTCATCAGGAAAATCTATCGCCGGTGGTAAGTGTTTTGCCGCAGAGGCAGGCAGCGACCTCCATACGTTTTTTCCCTTCCGGCTGGATTTCGCGAATGAGAAGACCGTTCCTGCCGGTGGCGATCAGCAACCCGTTTTTATCGGCCCGGCAAATGGTGCCGGGTGCTTCACTGCCGGTGTATGCAACAACTTCCGGCCGGAAAAAGCGAAAACGTCTGGAATTGTGAAAGCCATAGGCAGAGGGCCAGGGATCAAGCCCGCGAATAAGGCAGTGTAGTTTTTCCGCCGATTGATGCCAGTCGATATGCCCCTGTTCTTTAGTCAGCATAGGGGCTTCACAACTCAAGGCATCATCCTGTTTCACCGGCGTCAGTTCATTGTTTTTCAACAGGGACAGGGCACGAAGCAAGGCGTTGCCTCCCAGATCGGCCATTTTTGCAAACAGGGTTCCGGCCGTATCCTCATCGGTGATGGACAAAGAAACCTGCAGCAGGATATCACCGGTATCCATACCCTCGTCCATCTGCATAATGGTGATGCCGGTTTCTTTTTCGCCGTTGATCAAGGCCCATTGAATGGGAGCCGCTCCCCGATATTTGGGGAGCAACGAACCGTGGACGTTCACCGTGCCCATGGGGGGGAAGTTGAGCAGGCTGCCGGGAAGGATTTTCCCATAGGCGGCGACAATGATAATATCCGGTGAAATTTTTTTGACTTCTTCCAGAAATTGGGGGGTACGGATATTGGTCGGCTGCAATACAGGCAGCCCGGCGGCCAGGCCGACCACTTTGGTAGGCGGCTCCACTGTTTTTTTGCCCCGGCCTTTTTTCCGGTCCGGTTGACAAACCACGCCGACAACCGTATCCGGCCCTGCAATCAGGGAATTGAGTACCGGTACCGCAAAATCAGGGGTGCCCATAAAGAGAATGCGCAGAGATTTCATTGCCGGGCCTTCAGGATTTTTTTCAGTTTTTTCTTGTAAAGACCGCGTTTGAGAGCACTGATATGGTCAATGAAGAGAGTGCCGTGCAGATGATCAACCTCATGTTGCACTATCCTGGCCAACCTGTCCTCGGCATCAAAGGAGAGAGGTTTGCCGTCAAGGTCCAGGGCTTCAACGTGAATTTTCCGGAACCGTTCAACTTTGGCTTCATATTCAAGTACGCTCAAGCATCCCTCTTCCCCGGCTACACTACCTTCCCCTTTGGAGATCACTGGATTAATCAGGGTGATAAATTCTTTGTCTTCCTCGTCCCTGCTCACATCAACAACAACAATCTGTTTGAGGACACCGACCTGGTTGGCAGCCAGGCCGACCCCGGGGGCATTGTACATGGTTTCACTCATGTCGGCTGCCAGCTGTTGTAAGGCATCATCAAAAACGGTTATCGGTTGAGCTTTTTTGCGGAGAACAGGTTCCGGATAGGTAAATATTTTTTTCAGTGCCATGGGATAATGTATAATGGTATTTCAGGAATCAAAATGTTTTTTTACAAATAATCATGATGATACATACTGTAAAGGAAAAAGCACCGGTATCCGGGTCTATTGATTTAATAGGATTTTCGTTCAAGATTGAGGCATACGAAAAATTTTACCACAGGTATATAGTTAATATTTCGAGGAAAAAATTTTTCGTATAACAAAGAGATTGGGCGAAAATACATTAAATCAACGGGCTCATATCTTTATCAACAAAAAGAAATATACCGGCATGTATTTGGAAGTAGATGATGGAGAGAGCCGGAACGGGATACCGGCGCAGGCTTGTCTTTCCCGGTGGTGTTGTGTAGAATAACGGGATGAAAAGAAGCCATTCACAGTTGGCCGGGCAGCGTTTGCGCGCCGGGATTGAATTGTTGCAGCGCCCGGTGTTGCCGCTTGTGGCCATGATCCAGTTTCTCTTTATCACCGGCCCTTTTGCCACCGTGACCGAGGTGATTGACGAGCTGCCAGATCCCATAGAAACAGATTTTGCCCGCTATGACGACCCGCGGTCTCTTGTTGGTCGTTATGAACAATCCCTTCGGCTTCTGGAATCAATCAAGACCGGGACAGTTCCACAGGTGGATGTTATCGGTGAGAATAATACCTGTGTCGATACCATAACCCTGGTATCCAGCCTGTGCCTGCAGCAGGTGCTGACAGATGAACTGGAAGAGATAAACAGCCTCCTCTGTGGACCGTGCGGTTGTGATCTCTGCTGTACAGGTCCGGAACCAGGCATGCAGCAGGATTTT
>JALSNT010000056.1 GCA_026986885.1 Desulfobulbaceae bacterium | reverse complement strand
CAGTCAAGGGAATGCGGTTAACGAATGCTCTGCATGCACTATTATCCGCATCTACTGAAAATCTTTTGAAAATTGCCGCTTGATTTTCTTGTTTTTTATAACAGGAATTCAGGAGTAAGGCACTAAAAGTGTAATGTTCAGAACTAACAGTAGCCGGCAGCGAGAGATTAGTTATAAATGACAATGGGCATTGATGCTTATTTTTACGAGGTCCCAGCCGTATTCCCTGTTACCATTTTTTTACCATTCGTCGTCGTAAAATCCCCATAAAACCCCCATAATTTTACCCAAACGACAAAAAATAAAAGCATAAAAAAAGCCAATTATTTCAGGCGTAACCTTCTGAAATAATTGGCTTTAAACATGGCGTCCCCAACCGGATTTGAACCGGTGTTGCCGGCGTGAAAGGCCGGTGTCCTGGACCTGACTAGACGATGGGGACAAGTCCGTATATATTTGGTGGGTCGTGCGCGGCTCGAACGCGCGACTCTCTGCTTAAAAGGCAGATACTCTACCGGCTGAGTTAACGACCCTCATTTGAAGATGATTTTGATACCCTTTTCTGTACACAGTGTCAATAGAAAATTAACCGATAATTCCTGACAAAGCTCTTTTTTTCTTTGCAAGAGGAGAATAAGGTAATTTTCTTGTTGCTTCTCCGGAGGTTTGCTATATCAAAAGGGTAACAATAACCCAAATTGAACGTTTTATTCACCTGCAAATTAAGAAAAGATAAATGATTACAACGATTTCATTATAAAATTGTTGCGGGTAAGCGCAGGTTCCGGGTGAATGAAACGCTCAATTTAGGAATAAACTTCATCAAGTACCCCGAAAAAATCGCGGCACCTTCCGTGTATTATATTTAAAAAAGGACAGTATGGGATTATTAACCGGTTCGGCATCATTTATGCGTTTCACTGTTGAAGGCGAACTCCCTGAAAACTTCTGGGACTTTGTGGCCGAGCGCGTGGTCGCGCATAGTTTTGTCGACATCGATGACAATATGGAAGAATATTCCATCGGCTGGGTTTCGATTGCCAACATGTTTGACTCCGAATTCTCGTATGCATCCTATGCCGCCGGAGACTACGTTGTCCTGTCCATGCGTGTCGATGAGCGCAAAGTTTCGCCGGCAGTACTGAAAAAATTCACTGCCAAGGAAGAGGAACGGATCAAAAAGGAAAAGCAGCTGCCCAAACTGTCCCGCTCGGTACGACTTGAAATCAAGGAACGGATTCGGGCCGAGCTTGTCCGCAAATCGGCGCCTGTACCGGCCGTGTATGACCTCTGCTGGAATCTGGCCGAAGGCACCCTGCTCTTCTTTTCCACCAGTAAAAAGGCCATGATCCAGCTTGAAGAACTGTTTCGCGAGACCTTTGATCTCTCTATTATTCTGCAGATACCCTGGACCACCGCCCTGCACCTGGTCAATGAAGACCTGGTGGCCGGACTGGATGAACTGCGACCGGCAATACTCATTTAACAAAGGGAAAGCATGGATCTCGTTGACCTGATACAGGAAAAACACTTTTTAGGGCAGGAATTTCTTGCCTGGCTCTGGTACAAGGCCGAAGAGCGTGGCGGCAACGTGGAGGTGCCCGGCATGGGTGATATTCTGGTTGCCTTTGAAAAACATATGCTGCTTGAGTACGGTGAAGGCCAGGAAACGGAAAAGGTTATCTGCCGGGGGTTGCAGACCGAACTGCGGGAGGCCAGAGCTGGTCTCGGACTTGGCAAGAAACCGGAACAGGCTCGTATTCGTTTTGCCAGGGGCGATTATGAGTTCAATGTTACCCTGACGGCGGCCACCCTGGAATTTCGCAATGTCAAGCTTCCCAAAACCGTGGACGGGGCCGACGAGGGCGACGATCCGGAAAGCATGGAAGGGAGGATCCTTGAACGAATCGGTCTGTTTGAGCAACTCACTGAAATCGTCAACGAACTTTTCCGGATGTTCATCAATATCCGCGCCTCGGGTACCTGGCCGGACGAACTTTTGAAAATACGCACATGGGCCGGGCAGGGCCTGGAACAGTAGAATAATCACACGAGAAATACAAGAAATCATGGAATTTGAAACTGTTATCGGTCTGGAAATCCACACCCAGATGAAGACAAAGAGTAAAATTTTCTGCGGCTGCTCCACCGAATTCGGGGCGCCGCCCAACACCCATACCTGCCCGGTCTGTCTCGGCATGCCCGGATCTCTGCCGGTTTTGAATAAGCAGGTCGTCCATAATGCGATCAAGCTGGCCCTGGCCTGCGATTTTACCATTAACCGGCGCAATCAGTTTGCCCGAAAAAACTATTTTTATCCCGACCTGCCCAAGGGTTACCAGATATCCCAGTTTGAGCTTCCCATTGCCGAACATGGAAAAATTGACATTGAAGTAGACGGCATAAAAAAAACCATCGGCATTACCCGGGCGCACATGGAAGAAGATGCGGGCAAACTGATCCACAGCGATACGGAGCCGGAAAGCTATGTTGATCTCAACCGGGCCGGAACACCGCTGGTGGAAATCGTCAGCGAACCGGATCTCCGTTCACCGGAAGAGGCAGTCGCCTACCTGAAAAAACTGCATGCCATCGTCCGCTATCTGGATATCAGTGACGGCAACATGCAGGAGGGCAGTTTTCGCTGTGACGCCAATATCTCCCTGCGTCCCGTTGGTCAGAAAGAATTCGGTATCCGTACCGAGCTGAAAAACATGAACTCGTTTAAAAACGTGCAGCTTGCCCTGGAATATGAACAGCGGCGTCAGCGTGACGTTCTTTTGGACGGCGGTGAGGTGGTGCAGCAGACCCTGCTCTGGAATCCGGACAAAAACTGCACGGAACCCATGCGCGGCAAGGAAGAGGCCCATGATTACCGTTACTTTCCTGATCCCGATCTTGTACCGGTGCAAATTGATGATGCCTGGATCGAAAAGGTACGTCTGGAGATGCCGGAATTGCCAGAGGCCAGGCAGCAGCGCTTTATGGACACGATGGGACTGCCCGAGTATGATGCCGATATTCTTACCGCCTCCCGGGAGCTGGCTGATTTTTTCGAAGCTGTTTGTAACGACTATAACAATCCGAAAAAGGTGAGCAACTTTATCGGCACCGAACTGCTGCGTGACTATGGCCCGGAACGGATCGACCAATGCCCGGTTATGCCGGGACAGCTGGCCGCACTTCTGCGTATGGTGGAAAAGGCAACTATTTCCGGAAAAATCGCCAAAACCGTGTTTGCCGACATGCTGACCAGCGGCGATGATCCGGAAAAAATTGTTGAAGAAAAAGGCCTGGTCCAGATGAGCGACACCGATGAGCTCACCACCATGGTTCGGGAAATTATTGCCGCCAATCCAGCCCAGGCGCAACAGTTTCGCGACGGCAAGACCAAGGTCATCGGATTTTTTGTCGGCCAACTGATGCAGAAGACCAAGGGCAAGGCCAATCCACAGATGGCCAACAAACTGTTTCGGGAAGAACTCAAAAAAGAGGACCACGGATGAACATTGAGCAGCATCCATGCCCTAACAGCACGACAAACCATGAAAATCAGCAGTTTCGCTGTAAACACTGCCTAATTTGATTTACCAGGAAACAAAACATTTGTGGATAAACAAGAGTGGCAGAAGAAAGGGGCCGGACACCGGCAGAGGCTGCGCGATAAATTCCTTGAAGGCGGCATTGATGCCCTTACCGATGCCGAAGTTATTGAACTGCTGCTCACCTTCGGCACGCCGCGCACCGACTGTAAGGAACCGGCCCGCTCTGCCCTGAAAAAATTCGGCTCCCTGCCGGCGGTGCTGGATGCACGTCCTGAAGCCCTGGAAAAAATCAAAGGTCTCGGACCGAAAAATATCTTTGCCCTCCGCTTCATCCAGGGGGCTGCCCGCCGCTACCTGCGGCAGCGCATTCGCGGCAAAACCTATATATCCTCATCCCGCGACGTGGCCGATTATCTTATTCATGCCATGCGCGGCCTGGAACATGAGGTATTCATGGTTGTCTTTCTTGATGCTGCGCACGCCGTCATTGACACGGAGATCCTCTCCGAGGGAACCGTCACCGTTAACACGGTCTACCCCAGAGAACTGATAAAATCGGCCCTGTCCCACAACGCCAGCGCCCTAATCATCGCCCATAATCATCCATCCGGTAGCCTGAAACCCTCCCGCCAGGATGAAAAACTGACCAGAACCCTATACCTGGCCTGCAGCTTCATGCAGATCAACCTGCTGGATCATCTTATTGTCGGCGAGGGTGAAATAACCTACAGTTTCGCTGATCATGGGCTGATGGCAGCCATTAAAGATGACTGCGCAACCCTCCTTGAGCAATCCCCCTGACATCATGTCTGCCCCCCGGCAAAGGCCGTGTTCGGCCCTGTATCTGCATGTCCCCTTTTGTCTGCAAAAATGCCCCTACTGCAGTTTCTTTTCCATATCCGGCGGTAACGCCCTGTATGCGCCCTATGTACAGGCAGTAACCAAACAACTCCAGGAGCTGGTTTTTCTCCCCCAAACAGAAGAAACAATGCTGGAAACTATCTTTTTCGGCGGCGGCACGCCCAGCATGCTGCCGGTCGATGCACTTGCCGACCTCCTTACCTGCTGCCTGCGAACCTTACCGCATGTTCATACACGGGACATGGAAATTTCCATTGAGGTCAACCCGGCTACAATCGACCGACGAGGACTGCATAAACTGCGACGGGCCGGGTTCAACCGGCTGTCCATCGGCGGGCAGAGTTTCGATGATCGGGAGTTAAAGACCCTGGGTCGTCCACATACGGCAACCGAGGTGCAACAGACCTTTCAACACGCGCGCGAGGCCGGTTTTGTCAATATAAACCTTGACCTGATGTATGGCCTGCCCGGCCAACACGTTGCCGGTTGGCGACAGACCCTGGAACAGGCCATCACCCTTGCGCCGGAACATCTCTCCCTCTATGAGCTGACAATAGAAGAAAACACACCCTTTGCCGGGCAGGTACGGCGCGGCTCACTATCCATGCCCGCAGAAGACGACGTGCTCGCCATGCTGGCCTGCACGCAAACC